>CAXBMV010000490.1:0-3203 GCA_963976575.1 uncultured Gammaproteobacteria bacterium
TGGAAAGGTGGAACGGGGCATTTCCTGTGCATTGGTGCCTACCGACACGCCCGGGATTACCATTGGAAATCGACATATCCCCTTGAACGCCGCTTTTCAAAATGGTCCAAACTCGGGCAAGGATGTTTTTATCCCGATGGATTACCTGATCGGGGGACAGCAGAATATAGGCAAAGGATGGCGCATGCTGGTGGAATCCCTGTCTACCGGGCGTGGCATTTCACTGCCGGCCGTCGGCACCGCTGCCGGGAAAAACTGTGCGCGCTATACCGGCGCATACGGGCGTATCCGCAAACAGTTTAATACCTCGATTGGTAAATTTGAGGGCGTCGAAGAAGCGCTGGCCCGAATCGGCGGCATGGCCTATATGATGGATGCGGGCCGACTGCTAACTCTGTCCGCACTGGATAGCGGCGAGAGCCCCTCGGTGATTACCGCTATTTTGAAAAATTACAATACCGAATTGATGCGCGATGTGATCAATGATGCGATGGATGTGCACGGTGGTCGTGGAATCTGTATGGGGCCATCCAATTACCTGGGACGTTCTTACCAGACCCTGCCGGTGGGCATTACCGTCGAGGGGGCTAACATATTGACGCGCAGCATGATTATTTTCGGGCAGGGTGCGATTCGTTGCCACCCCTTCCTGGTCAAGGAGATGGAAGCGGCTACCCTGGAGAACAAGGAAGAGGCTGAAAAAGCCTTCGATCAGGCGCTTTGCGGGCATATCGCCTATTTTGTGACCAATTTCTGTCGTGCCTTTACATTCGGTATTAGCGGGGGATTGTTGGCAAAGGCGCCGAAACCGGGACGCATCGGTACCTATTACCAGCGTCTCAGTCAAATGAGCGCGGCCTTTGCCGTGACCAGTGATCTGGTGTTAATGATTCTTGGCGGTTCCTTCAAGCGTAAGGAAAAGTTATCGGGTCGTTTTGCCGATGCGCTGGGTTACATGTTCTACGCGTCGGCGGTGTTGAAGAAGTTTGATGCAGACGGCCAGCCGCGCAACGATTTGCCCCTGGTGGAATGGTCGGCCAAGTATTGCCTTTACCAGGTGCAAATGGCACTCGACGAGATACTGCGTAATTTCCCGATAAAATGGCTCGGAGTCGTGGTACGGACTGCCATCTTCCCGCTGGGTTTGAGTCTGCGTACGCCGAACGATTCGCTGGGGCATCGTGTTGCCTCGATATTGATCAAGCCGGGTAAGGCGCGTAACCGTCTCACCCAGGGGATATATCTTAGCGACGATCCCGAGGATATTACCGGTTGCCTGGAAGATGCGCTTAAGAAGGTGATTCTCGCAGAACCGATAGAGCGTCGACTGCGCCATGAAGATTTGTTGCAACCCGGGCTGGTTGACTTTATACCCTGGGTGGAATCGCTGCAAAAATCCGGGAAACTGACCGCCGACGAGGTCGAAATTCTGATCGCCGCACAACAGGCCACCCGCAAAGTTATCATGGTGGACGACTTTTCACCTGCAGAGCTGGGATTGGCAGCAAAGCAAAAGACCAGGAAAACCAGCTCAACCGGAAAACCGGTAAAGCCCGGCAAAACTGCCTCGATGAAAAAGACTGCTGCGACAAAAGCGACGACCGCGGGAAAAAAATCTGTACGCGAAGGTGACCTCAAGGCAAACTAGAAATAAAAGGAAGCCGGAAATAATAACCCGTTCCTGAAGAGGGCAAGAAATGGATAAGGTTTGGTTAAAGAGTTACCCACCAGGGGTACCCGAAGAAATTGATATCGATGCCTACCGCTCGGTGGCAGAAATATTTGAGCAAGCCGTAGCCAGCTACGGCGACAAGCCTTCGTTCTCGAATCTTGGGACGACCCTCACCTATAACGAGATGGCGCGTTACACCTCCGATCTTGGCAGTTACCTGCAAAACTTGCCGGGTATGCAAAAGGGAGACAGGGTCGCCATCATGATGCCCAATGTTTTACAAAACCCGATTTCGATTTTCGCCACCTTGCGGGCCGGATTCACCGTGGTCAACACCAATCCGCTTTACACCGCCAGGGAGTTGCGCCATCAACTGCAGGACTCGGGTGCGAAGGTGATCATCGTCATGGAGAATTTTTGCCATACCCTGACCGAAGTGATCGCGGATACCCCGATCGAGCATGTAGTGACAACGCAGCTTGGCGATATGCTGAAATTCCCCAAGTCGCTGATTGTTAATCTGGTGGTCAAATATGTGAAAAAAATGGTTCCCGCCTTCAGCTTGCCCGGGCGCATTATTTTTAAAGACGCACTCCAGCAGGGGGCGCGCAAACAGTTGCAACCTGTAAGCTGTAGCCATGAGGACCTCGCCTTCCTGCAATATACCGGGGGAACAACCGGTGTGGCCAAAGGGGCGATGCTGACGCATCGCAATATGATCGCCAATATGCAGCAGGCCTCCGCCTGGATTAAGGGTAGCGTCGTAGAGGGTGAGGAAATCATCATAACCGCCCTGCCGCTTTATCATATATTTTCGCTGACCGCGAATTGCCTGACTTTTATGAAAATCGGCGCGCTTAATTACCTGATTACCAACCCGCGCGACATGCCGGGATTTGTCAAGGAGTTGCAAAACCAGCCATTTAGCGTCATTACCGGTGTGAATACCCTGTTTGTCGGATTGATGAATACCCCCGGGTTTGAAGAGATCAATTTTTCCAGGCTGAAGTTGACCCTGGGCGGTGGCATGGCGGTACAGCAGGCGGTAGCCGAACGCTGGAAAAAGAAAACCGGCGCCCCGTTGCTGGAGGCTTACGGACTGACTGAAACATCGCCCGCGGTGTGTATCAATCCACTCACTCTCGTTGAATTCAGTGGCAGCATCGGATTGCCGGTACCTTCTACCGAGGTATCGATACAGGATGAAGACGGAAACCTGCTGGAGCAAGGTAAGACTGGCGAATTATGCGTACGCGGCCCGCAGGTGATGAAAGGTTACTGGCAACGCGATGACGAGACTGCCAAGGTGTTGTCAGCAGACGGTTGGTTAAAAACCGGAGATGTGGCGGTGATGGACGAGGCAGGTTTCTTCCGTATCGTCGACAGGCTCAAAGACATGATTCTGGTTTCCGGATTCAATGTCTATCCAAATGAAATCGAAGCTGTTATCGCCAGTCACGAGGGTGTGCTGGAGGTCGGGGTCATCGGCGAGCCTGACGATTCCTGCGGTGAAGTGGTCAAGGCGGTTATC
>CAXBMV010000491.1:0-3196 GCA_963976575.1 uncultured Gammaproteobacteria bacterium
GACTGTCGGCCTCGAGGCCGATCACGTCCAAAGCCAGGTCGTCGGTAACACCCTGGCGACCGGCGGCGAACAATACCGTGTCGACGGCGATACTTTTGCCACTTCTTAGCTGGCAAATCACCTTACCATCGTCACGCTTTTCCAGATTTTTCAAATTGTCGTTCAGGTACAGGTGGATGTTGCAATCGCGCAGATGGTGGATTAATTCCTGAACGATTTCCTTGTCGACAAATCCGAGCACAAAGTCGTTGGTTTCCAGCACCGACACCTCGACATCGAGCGCCTTGAATATAGTGGCGTACTCGAGACCTATGACGCCGCCGCCAACCACCAACAGTTTCCGCGGAATACGCTTGAGATGCAGAATCTCGTCGCTGTCGATAATGGCTTCACCATCGAAGGGGACATTTTCCGGGCGCCGCGTTTTGGTGCCAACGCAGATGACGAAATTGGTCGCAGTGAATGGGTGCAGCGCGCCCTCGTGGTCTTCGACGCTAATCGAATGCTCACCGGTAAAGCGTGCGTGACCGTAGGCGATATCGACATTGTTGCGCGACAGCTGATGCTGTATGACCTCGATCTCGTGGGTCAGGGTTGACGTCAGGCGTTGCTTAAGATCGGCCGCGGTAATATTTTCCTTCACCTTGTAACTGCGCCCGTAAATTTCACGTTGTCGCCAGCCGGATAGAAACAAGACCGTTTCGCGCAATGTTTTACTCGGTAGCGTGCCGGTATGTACCGAAACCCCGCCGACTATCTGGTTTTTTTCCACCAGCAAAACCGACTTGCCAATTTTACTTGCCTGGATAGCCGCGCGCTTGCCGGCAGGACCGCTACCGATAACTATTAAATCGTAATCTGTTTTCAAAGCTGATCTCCACTTTTGTTCAGCATGGTTACTGCCGGATTACCGGCTTATTTCATCTCGTATTCCGCCAACGGTGCGCGGAAAGGGTTTGCTTGATCGCAGACGCGCGGGCAACCCGGCAACCGCATTGCTGGCTTCCTGGCGACTCGGGTATTCCCCGTAAAAAACATTATAGACCGAGCCGTTAGTCGTCTTCGCTCTGAATATACGGATTTTCGATGTATCCACGCTGTTATCTTCGAGCTGTTCGATATAAGACTGATAGGCCAGCTCGTCCAGACTGTCGGTACCAATGCGCATGATTTGTACCGTACCGCCAGAACGCGACGGTCTCTTTAACCATTGCAGTGAATCCTTCAGCCGCTGCTGCAGGCTATCCTCTGGCGGCACAGCAGGGCTCATCTCCTTCGCCGGCTGAACGATTTCTTCCGGGGTCGGGTTGCTGACGACGGCTATAACCTCGACGCTGTCCGGCGCGCTGACTTCGATCTTCTCTTCCACTGTCACAGCTGCTGGCGCTGCGATTTCAACCCTGTTGCTTTCCGAATCTGCCGCTGCCATGGCAACTTCGGCCTGCGGTTCGGGTTCGGGCAACAGCGCTGGCTGTCTTGTCTCGGCCTGTTCCACTTCTTGCGGCGGCACCGGCTGCGTCTGCGCCACGACCGCAGTGGCTGGCTGCAGCTTTATTTGCGGTGATTCGGCAATGATGACTTCGGGCGCGTTGGCTTCACTCATCGATGCGATGACGTGATCAACGGATAATGACGATTCCCTGATTACATCCTGTTGATCTGCAAAATACCACAACAAGCCAGTTCCAAGCAGCAGGCCAGCGGCCAGCATCGCCAGAATTCCAGGCCTGCCAGAGCCCTTGCTTTCGCTTTCGTCATCCTCGACCATTTTTACCTGAGCGCCTTCGCGGTTCGCGATCTCTATGACCTGACCGACATTCCCACGGCTATTGGTCAATTCGCGGCGCAATGCCGGCGGCATCGCCAGTTTGCCGTGCTGGTCATCCGGAAAAAGATAAAAGCCGACAAAGGCATCGACTTCGTCGCGGCTGAAGGGCATTTGCTGAAAGCTCTGGATGCGCAACTTGTACAGCTGCGACAGTTGGCGCAGGTCATTAAAGCCATGGGTCACGCAGGAAATCACAAAATTCAACTGCTTCTTCTTGCCGTCGATTTTCCAGCATTTGAACAGTTGATGGCGCGTCTTGTGCGAGGCTGATTCGAAATGATCGGCGATTATAATATCGTCTTTGCCGGTCTTGCTGAACAGTTTGACGATTTCGGCACTGCGGTCCAGTGTCACCCCGGCCGATGGTCCGGTAATTTTCAAGTCAATCCTGTGAACGCGTCGCTCTCCCAGGCGGGTTCTCTGTAACTCTCGTAACAATCGGGACTTGCCGATACCCGATTCGCCATACAGTAAATAAATGGAGGAACCTTCGGCGAGTTGACGCGCGAAATCTTCCATCAAGTTGGCTGCCTGCCGGGTCAAAAAATAAGCGTCACTCACGGGTGGCGTCATCTAGCGTCATTCATAAGTTAGGGACGGAAATTCCATTAGTCATTACAGGGGATGCATACGCCAGTCTTGTTTATAGCACTGTTATCGCCGAACTGGGCTAACCCGATGCGCCGCATTCTAGCAAACCAGTGATTATTTACGAACAATTAGACGCCAGTGACACAATATTAAGGCAAACCCGGCGCTGTCGTTTATACTAATGATCTTGTGTTATTCGATTTAAAATCATCAGGTGGTTTAGTTAGTGTCCCAGCATAGTTACCAGTTTGACGACCTTGTGGCTATCGAGGACATCATCCGTCGCGTCGCTCGCGCCAGCCTCGAAGTTTACTACCATCATTCAACCGCCAGCTATAAAACCGATGGTTCCATAGTCACCGACGCCGACCTGGCTATGCAGACAGCCCTGACCGAAGCCTTGCTGGAACGTTTTCCCGAGGTGCGCATGCTCGGCGAGGAGATATCCGAGCAGGAACAGAAAGCGGTGTTCACCAGTGACGAAGACTTCTGGTGTCTCGACCCGGTTGATGGTACTACCAATTTCCACGCCACACTGCCCCTGTTTTCGGTTTCGCTGGCCCTGATCAGCAAAGGTGAAATCTGCCTCGGTGTGGTTTATGACCCCAATCGCGACGAGTGTTTTTCCGCCATCAAAGGCCAGGGATTCTGGGTTAACCGCGAAAAGCTGGAACGCCCACAACAACCCGCACAATTACAACAGGCGATCGCATTCGTCGACTTTAAACGCCTGGACACGCCGCTCTGCGTCAGCCTGGTAACAGACACACCTTACAA
>CAXBMV010000492.1:0-3194 GCA_963976575.1 uncultured Gammaproteobacteria bacterium
GCTACGACCGCTGTGCAGCCGGGCAAACTTCAGCGCGGCCTCTATCGACTCGGCGCCGGAGTTACACAGGAACACACGCTTCAGGCTCTGCGGGGTTATCTCAACGAGCTTCTTCAACAATAACGCGCGCTGGTCGTTGTAGAGGATATTGGGGCAGGTGATCAGGGTTTGTGCCTGCTGCTGTATCGCCGCCACCAGTTTCGGGTGCGCATGGCCGAGCGCGGCCACGCCGATGCCGGCGGCAAAATCGAGGTACTCATCGCCTTTGTCATCGTATATCAGTGCACCCTGTCCGCGTACCGCGACCAGATCTCTCCGGCTCTGCAGAGCGATGCCATACTCTTCTTCGATGGCGCGGTAATCGATCATTGGATATGGCTGCCGGCGCCGGCCAGCGCCTCGCTGACCGGGTGTTCGCCGCGACCATCGGCGATGATGACACGGGTTTTGCCACTCTGACATAGTTTGCTAAGCGCCAGCAGCTTGCGCTTGATGCGCCCTTCCACAGTGGCCTCGCGGCGTTGTAATTCGGCCAGGCTCATCTTTGCCACCAGCGATGACTCATCATTGGCGTCATCGAGAAAACCGGGCGCCTCGATCAGCTGGATAACCGTATCTATTTCCAGCGCGGCGGCAATTTGCACGATGATATCGTCGTTCTCCGAGTTAATCGCGAATCCATTCTCGTCGACGATTGGAATAGTGAGTACCGGGCTGTAGCCGTTATCCAGTAATAAACGCAATAATGCGGCATTGACGCTGCGGGGCTTGCCGGAAAGGTCTCGTTTGATCAGGGTTTTTCCGTTTTCGCGTACGCGTATGCCCTTGTTGCGTTCGCCCTGTACCAGGCGGCCATCCAGCCCGCTGAGGCCGACCGCGTTGATTTGTCTGCGCTGGCACAGTTCGACGATTTGTTTGTTGCGCAGGCCTGAGTAACTCATCATGATCACGTCGATCGCGTCCTGATCCGAATACACGCTGTTGTATCCTGACACCGAAGTGAGGATGGTTTTTTCCATGCCCAGTTTCTGCGCCAACTGATCGCGCAGGACATTGGCGCCATGCACTATGATGAATTCGTCTTCGAGCGCGGCGAGGTCGTCGACCACCGCTGCCAGGTTAATGCTTTCTCCACCGCCAATCTTGATCAGTATCATAGTGCCATCGTCGTGTTGTTTTCGATGCGCTGCCAGTCCTCTGCCGCGTCCAGCGGTTGTGAGCAAAGCAGTTGCATGCCCGGGCGCTGCGCCCGGTGCAGTTGAAAGTATTCCGGGGTCTCGCTGTAGTTGCTGGAAACAATGCTTTGTCGCCCGTCGCTGAGCACCAGGTTCATCGCGCGGATATAGCTGCTGCGTTTGCCGATGATGTCTACCGCTTTTTGCGTGGCGGCGAGCTTGTCGCCCTTGTCGAAGCGGCGAATATAGTTGTAGATTTTTTCCGCACCGATGCGGCCCTCGGATTTTATGCGCACACCACTCAATTCACCGTTGAAGATAAATATCGACTCGCCGTCGCTGAAGGGCATATTGTTTTCTATGACGATACCCTCGTCACGAAAGGCACTACGCGCGTGCACCAGCAACAGCTCGGTTTCGCTGAAAGCTGAAAAATCAGCTTCCCATACCGGGTTGATGTCGTGGTGCATTTTCCATTGCCCGGCTTCCCGCCAGGCACAGCCCCAGCCGTGGCCCTGAAACTCCGGGCTTTGGCGTGACATGTCGGCAAAGCTTTCCAGTAACGGCGGGATGGCGAAAGCCTGGTCGGCGCGGGCAAAAAGAATTCGGCACATGTCAGGCAGGATGCAGCCCGGGAAACGCGAGACCGCGGCTTTCGTCGAAGCCATAGGAGATATTAAATGCCTGTACCGCCTGTCCGGCTGCCCCTTTCATCAGGTTGTCGATCGCGCTGAGCACGACCACTCGATTGCTGTGCGGATCGCGTTCGAAACCGATATCGCAGTAATTACTGCCCGCCAGTATTTTCGGTTCGGGGTAGCGGTGGATGCCGCTGCGTTCCTTGACGATGCGGATAAAAGGCTCGTCGTTGTAGGCAGAACGGTAAATCTTCCAGATGTCTTTTTCCTCCAGATCCTCATTTAAGAAGACATGGCAGGTGGCGAGTATGCCGCGCACCATTTCGATCGAGGTGGCAGAAAAATGAATGTTACTCGCGCCCAGTTGCTGCTGTATCTCGCCGAGGTGGCGATGCGCCGTCGGCTTGTAGGAGCGCACCGCGCCGCTGCGTTCAGGATGGTGGCTGCCTTCGCTGACCGCGTTGCCGCCCTGGCTGGAACCGGCCTTCACTTCGACTACCGAGGATTCGACTACGCCGGCCTGGTAAAGCGGGTGCAGCGCGAGGATGGTAGCGGTAGCGTTGCAACCAGCGCCGGAAATGCGTTTCGCGCCGCGCATTGCCTCGCGGTGTAATTCGGGAATGCCGTAGACGAAATCGGCGAGGCGCTCGGGACAGCTGTGCGGCTTGCCGTACCAGGTTTCATAGGCTTGAGGATCCTGAATACGGAAATCGGCAGACAGGTCGATGAGGCATTCCGCCAGGCCTTCAAACTCGGCCAGACGCGTCATCATATGCCCGTGCGGCAAACCGAGGAACAGCACATCGCAGGCCTGCAATTCTTCGATGGTGACAAACTTGTGTTTGCAAATCTTGCGCAGGTTGGGGTGCAGGCTGGAGACCAGCTTGCCGGCGTGGCGCTCGGAAGTAACCTGTTGTATCTCCACCTCGGGATGAAACAGTAGCAGGCGCAGCAGGTCACCGCCGGTATAACCCGACCCGCCGACGATCGATACCTTGATCATTTCCTGACCTGTTCTATGACGTAGTTGGCAACCCGCGCGGGGATATCGACGCCGGTGGTGTCTATGCTATTGCGAAATTCCATCGTGTAATTCACTTCGTTGACCAGCAGTCCGTCATCGCTTTCGAACAGGTCGACCGCGACCATGCCGCCACCAACCGCGTTGGCAGCGGCGACAGATATTGCGGCAACCTCGGGGGTAATTTCGCAGTTGCTCGCCTGAGCGCCGCGCGCGGTGTTGGTGATCCAGTGATCTGAACTGCGGTAAATCGCGGCGATGCATTCGTCGCCGAGGACGAAGCTGCGGATATCGCGACCCTTCTTATCGATGTATTGCTGGATGTAAAAAATGGAGTGGTGGTAGCTGCCCAGTACGGTT
>CAXBMV010000493.1:0-3186 GCA_963976575.1 uncultured Gammaproteobacteria bacterium
CCCCGCCGGCAACGCTATCGCATTAGCGTAGACGAAGATTTCGGCGCAGTTATGCAGGCCTGTGCCGGCGAGCGCAGGCAACAGGCCGGCACCTGGATCAATGGCCAAATGATCGACGCCTATATGGCCATGCACCAGGCCGGTCTGGCGCATTCGCTGGAATGCTGGAATGCCGAAGGCAAACTGGTCGGCGGGCTCTATGGCATAGCCCTGGGACGTGTGTTTTTCGGTGAATCCATGTTCAGCCTCGAAGCAAACTGTTCAAAACTCTGCCTCAAGTTTCTGGCCGAATCGGGCAGATACGAGTTAATCGACTGCCAGCTACCGACCGACCACCTGCACAGCCTCGGAGCGATCGATATCCCGCGCGACAAGTTTGACGCCGCGCTGGATCGCTGGGCCTGAGGTTGTTTCTCTTTAAAAACAACACCGTCGTCCCGGAATGCGCGTAGCGCATGTCCGGGATCTGCGGACGAATAACGCGATATACGTCTGGAGATCCCGGATAGCTGCTGCGCAGCTTCCGGGACGACACTGCGTGTCGGCTTCCGGGATGACGTTGATTCAAAAGGAAGGAACGCTGTGGGCAAAAAAAACCCGGGCAAGCTTGCGCTTCCCGGGTTAGTACCTACGCCGCCTTTCCCGATACGGAGGTAAACGGGTGGCGGGATAAGCATGGAAAACCTATAGCTTGGCCAGCGCGGCCTCGACGGCGTTACCGAATTCCGAAGGCCTGAGAATAATCCCGACGCCGGCAGCGCGCAAAATCTCGACCTTTTCCTCAGCCGATTCGCCAACACTGGTGACAATCGCACCGGCGTGACCCATGGTGCGCCCCTTGGGTGCAGTCAAACCGGCGATATAAGCGAGCACCGGTTTTGTCATATGATCGCGAGCATACTCGGCCGCGGCCGCTTCCTGCGGCCCACCAATTTCGCCGATCATAACGATCAAGTCGGTTTGCGGATCAGCCTCGAAGCGTTCGAGGTGATCGCGGAATGAACTGCCATTGATCGGATCGCCGCCAATACCTACGCCGGTGGAAATACCGATGCCTTTTGCCTTCAACTGCGAAGCGGCCTCGTAGCCGAGCGTACCCGATCGTCCAATCAGGCCGACATTACCCTGCATATAAATATGGCCTGGCATGATGCCCATCATCGCCTTACCCGGGCTGATGGTTCCAGCGCAATTGGGGCCGGTCAGGGTCATGCGATCTTCGCGCTTGTAGCGGCGCATGTAACGCTTCACCCGCATCATGTCCTGCGCGGGTATGCCATCGGTGACACAGACACAGAAGCGAATACCGGCATCGGCGGCTTCCATAATTGCATCGGCGGCAAAAGGTGGTGGCACGAATACGACGCTGGCCTCGGCACCTGTGGCCTTGACGGCATCCTTAACCGTGTTGAATACCGGTCGACCGAGGTGGCTTTCACCGCCCTTGCCCGGAGTTACACCACCAACCACGTTGGTTCCGTAGTCGATCATTTCCTGGGCGTGGAAGCTACCGATACGGCCGGTGAATCCCTGGATAATAACCGGCGTTTTCTCATCTAGAAAAATACTCATGTTACTGCTCCGACGAATCTTGTCTGGTTGAACGATAGCTGTTGGCTGCTTCAACCGCTTTTTCCGCTGCTTCGGCGAGCGTATCGGCGGTAATCAGATCGACATCGCTTTCGGATAATATCTTGCGACCGAGTTCAACATTGGTACCCGACAGCCGCACCACCACAGGCACGCGCACATCCAGTTTCTGCATCGCCTGTATGACGCCTTCGGCGACCCAGTCACATCGATTAATGCCGGCAAAAATATTGACCAGTATGGCGTCGACGCCCTCATCTGACAGCACCAGATTGAATGCCTTGGCAACGCGCTCGGGAGAAGCACCACCGCCGATATCGAGGAAATTGGCAGGCTCACCACCAACATGCTTGATCATGTCCATGGTTGCCATCGCCAGTCCTGCGCCATTGATGATGCAACCGATATTGCCTTCCAGACCGACATAGCTGAGGCCGCGGTCGGCCGCATTCATTTCGCGCGTATCTTCCTGTGACTTGTCGCGCAGCTCGGATATCTTTTGGCGACGGAACAGCGCGTTGTCATCGAATCCCATCTTCGCATCCAGCGCGATGATGCGACCGTCGCGCGTCACTACCAGCGGGTTGACCTCGACCATGGTGGCATCGAGATCGCGAAAGGCGCGGTAACAGGCTTTCAGCGCCTTTACCGTTTCCGCCAGTTGCCCCGGGCCCATACCCAGCGCGAAAGCGATTTCACGCGCCTGGAAGTCCTGCATGCCAACCGCGGGTTCAATCGGCACGCGAATGATGTCATCTGGATGGGATTCTGCTATTTCTTCTATGTCCATACCACCGGCTGAGGAAGCCACGCACATGATGTGCTCGGAAGCGCGGTCGAGCACGAAGGCGAGATAGATTTCGCGGTCGATATCGGTGGCTTCTTCGACATACAAGCGGCCCACCAGCTTGCCCTGCGGTCCGGTCTGATTGGTGACCAGTCGCTTTCCGAGCAGATCGGTGGCCGCCTGCAATACCTGGGCCTCGTTTTCGCAAATCTTGATGCCTCCGGCCTTACCACGCGCACCGGAATGAATTTGCGCTTTCACCACCCATTTGTTGCCACCGAGCTCCCTCGCCCGATAAGCAGCCTGCTCCGGGCTATAGGCCAGCCCGCCTTTTGCGATCGGCATGCCGAATTCAGCCAGCAAAACCTTTGCCTGATATTCATGAATATCCATTGTCTGTCTCCTACTGCTTTGCCTTGATGGCGGCGTCGGTGTTGACCACATTTTCCGCCATACGCGCCGAAGCCGCATCGATCATACGACCGTCGAGTTGCGCTGCACCCTTGCCCTGGGCGGCGGCTTCTTCGAGGGCGAGCAGGATACGATTGGCGTGATCAACCTCAGCGGCCGGGGGTGAATAAACTTCGTGAGCGAGCGCAATCTGCGAGGGGTGGATTGCCCATTTTCCTTCGTAGCCCATTGCCGCGCCGCGTCTTGCGGCATCGAGGTAACCCTCGGGATCGTTAAAATCTCCAAAAGGGCCATCGATGGCACGCAGTCCGTAGGCACGACAGGCAACCAGCATACGCGACAGTCCGTGGTGCCACTGGTCTCCCGGATAGTCAGGGTTGAGTCCACCGATATTGGTG
>CAXBMV010000494.1:0-3180 GCA_963976575.1 uncultured Gammaproteobacteria bacterium
CCAAGCAAAATGAGGAAAACGAAGTTCCGTCGGCTGCCCGAACGGATCAAGGCGGGAAGTATCGTCAGCGCAAGCATTGGAATAAAGGCAAGATCGACAAGCGCAACCAGCAATGCCGGCAAGCCCAATGGAATGCTTATCAGCAGGCGTCCCGTAACCCATAACAGCGTCAATCCAAGTAACGGCGCACCGGCATATCCCCGGCTTCCTGTCCAGCTCGGCACTGCGGTCAGTAGAAAACCCGCTACTGCTGCCAGAATAAACCCGTATAGCATTTCGTGCGCATGCCAGGCCATGATCGGTATTGCCGGCATGAACGAGCTTGAGCCCTGTAGAAATATTGACCAGCCCGACATTGCCATGGCTGCGTGTATTCCGGCCAATAGAAAGAACGGACGAAAACCGTAACCCAGTACAGCTGGCCAGGACGATGATTGATTGCCTTTTGTTGTCATAACGAAGGAATGCACTCCCAATCGATTTCAACGACTAATTATTTCGCGAATCAGCTTGGCTAGCTTTGATCCAGGTCAGTTACCGCAAAGACTCTCGCGGAATAACTGGATTAAAACCCACTGCGCTGAGAATTGGCCGGGCATAAAAGCGAACCGGTAGCCAGGCTGCACAGACCCGGGATAGGCATCCGGAATATTCAGCCGGTGTCTGGCGGAAGAAAACTCCGCAATTGGAACCAGGTAAATTATAATGTCTCGCCTCTTACTTCGGGCCAGCCTGCAGGAGACCAGTGAAAGCAATCGTATATTTCCGATATGGATCGGCGGATGTTCTTCAGCTAGGAGAGATAAAAAAGCCCGTACCCCTGGACGATGAAATCCAGATTCGGGTTCATGCCGCAGAAGCGACCAAGGCCGACTGTGAACTGCGCAGCTTCAGGTTCGCGGTGAAGTGGTTCTGGTTACCGCTACGCATCGCATTTGGCGTTATCAAACCGAAAAAACCGGTACTCGGTGGCTATTTTTCCGGAGTAGTCTCAGCCGTTGGCAGAGACGTCGACAAGTTTAGCGAGGGCGACGAAGTCTTCGGCTCCTGCGGACTACGCCTCGGCGCCTACGCCGAGTACCTCTGTTTGCCGGCCGGTTATTGCATTCTGCAAAAACCACAGAACATGAGCCATGTCGAAGCCGCAGCGGTTCCGCTGGGTGGACTGAACGCCCTCCACTTTCTGCGCAAGGCCAGCATACAACCCGGAGAAAAGGTTTTGATCCATGGGGCTGGCGGCAGCATCGGTAGCTTTGCCGTACAGATCGCAAAAAACATGGGGGCCGAAGTCACCGCCGTCGACAGCGGCATCAAGGAAGACATGCTGCGCAGCATCGGCGCCGATTATTTCATCGATTATCAAAAACAGAATTTCCACAAAAGCGATCAAAGCTACGACGTGATTTTTAATATGGTCGCCGCTAGTGCTTATTCCGCCAACATGAATGCACTCAAGCCGGGCGGTCGTTACCTGATGGGTAACCCGCGACTTGTCGATATGCTCAGGTCGGCCTTTACTTCCCGCTTTACCGACAAGCAGGCCTTGTTCGCCTTTGCCGGAGAAACCGAGGAAGAACTAACAACGCTTAAGGAAATGATCCAGGCGGGAAAAATAAAGGCGGCCGTCGATAAAATTTATCCGCTGGCACAGGCTGCAGAAGCCCACCGCAGGGTTGAAACCGAGCAACGACTCGGGGTTGTTGTTCTGGATGTCAGCGTTTCTGAAAGCATAATCAAATAAAGATTTTGGTCGCCCTGCTTACAAGCGATCAGGCGTTAATATATAATGCCGTCCCTGGATGCTTGTAGTGTAGTTAACCATTGTCGACAATCGGGCGAGGCCCGTTACCGATGCTGCCAAACCCTTGCTTTCCCGCTCACCTGGAAAATCCCAAACGATGATAAACCCGCACGGGTGCAGTAATCACTGCGCCACCGCAATGCTATCGCCAGCCGGGGCTAACCAATGACACCCGAACATCCATTACGGCCAATAGAGGAAATCGAAAACCGGTTTATACCGCTCGCTGACGGCACCCGCCTGGCCGCGCGCATCTGGATGCCCAGCGATGCCGACGCGCATCCGGTACCGGCGATACTCGAATACATCCCCTACCGTAAACGCGACTTCATGCGCCTGCGCGACGAACCCATCCATCGCTATTATGCCGGGCGCGGTTACGCCGCGGTGCGCGTCGACCTGCGCGGTTCCGGCGACTCCGACGGCATACTCGACGATGAGTACCTGCCGCTGGAGCAACAGGATGCGCTTGAGGTCATAGACTGGCTCGCAGCGCAGCCCTGGTGCGACGGCAAGGTCGGCATGACAGGAATTTCCTGGGGCGGTTTCAATTCGCTGCAGGTGGCCGCGCTGCGTCCGCCGGCGCTGAAGGCGATTATTACGCTCTGCGCCAGCGACGATAGATACAGCGACGACGCGCATTACATGGGTGGCTGTCTGTTGAACGAAAATCAGCTCTGGGGCACCGCATTTTTTGCGATTAACGGCTTGCCGCCGGATCCACAAATCGTCGGCGACCGCTGGCGCGAGCTATGGATGGCACGGCTCGAGGCGAACCACCCGTTTCCGGCCCATTGGTTGCACCACCAGCGTCGCGACGACTACTGGCAACAGGGCTCGGTGTGCGAGGATTTTTCGCGCATCGAATGCGCCGTCTACGCGGTCGGTGGCTGGGCCGACGGCTATTCGAACGCGGTGCCGCAGCTGCTCGAAGGACTTGATTGTCCGCGTAAGGGCTTGATCGGCCCATGGGTACATAGTTTTCCGCACGCAGGTGTGCCTGGGCCTGCGATCGGTTTCCTGCAGGAAGCGGTTCGCTGGTGGGACCGCTGGCTGAAGGGGATCGATAACGGCGTGATGGATGAACCGATGCTGTGCGCGTGGATGCAGGATTATGCGCCCCCCAAACCGTTTCACGAATACCGCGAAGGCCGCTGGGTGGCGGAGACGAGTTGGCCGAGTCCGCGCATCGACAGGCAGCGCTGGTATCTCGATGCCAATGCAGGCCTGCAGGATCAGCCTGCCGAGGCGATCACCCTGAGCCTGTGCTCACCGCAGGATACCGGGCTTGCCGGTGGTGACTGGTGCGGTATGGGCGATGAAGGCGAGGCGCCGATCGACCAACGCGGTGACGACGGTCGCTCGCTGGTGTTCGATTC
>CAXBMV010000495.1:0-3179 GCA_963976575.1 uncultured Gammaproteobacteria bacterium
GGGATCTCCCGACGAATGACGCGATGCCGTTTGCAGTTCCCGGACACGCGTATTCCGGGATGGCGAGGAATCTTTATATTAAATGGAAGAAAGGATCACGCGCTCGCCGTCAGGCCGCAGGATGGTCGCTGCCAGCGACGGAGTTTCGTTATCGGCGATTGATTCGACTTTGACCAGATGGCCGGCATCAATCGAGGCCAGTTTTTCACGCAACCAGTCGGCACGGTTGTGGCGGATGTGCAGCGACTCGAGGCGGCAACCGAGGTCGGCCATAGCGCCGCTGGGATGTGGCTTGCTATGCCACTGGATGCAATAGGGCATCAGGCCATCGCCAAGCAGCCGGCCATCATCGCTGAGCGCGATTTCCCAGCGCAACTGGTTGCGACTGAGCGAAGTGGGTACACCGATATCGATCCCGGCCTGTTGCGCCAGCCGCTGAATATTTTCGCAATTCATCACCCAGGTGATCAGCCGTGGCTGCTGGCGCAATGATTCGCGCATCAGCGCCTGGTCGAGGCCGAACCACCTCGGCCATTTCGGCGTCTCGGCTTCAGGGTTTATCGCGATCAATTCCAGATAAGCCTGGTTGCCCAGTTGCATCAGGTGATTGTGCGTGCCCATGGTCTGGTGCACTCCCCCCGCGGGTATATCGACGCCGAGTTTGTTACGGATAAACTCGACACCCTGTTCAAGGTTGTCTGCGGCTATGACGATATGATCTAACTGGTTCATGCTCGCATGTTAATGCAGCGGGCTACCTGTTGGTAGCGATACGGGTTAGAATTTAGCGCCTGGACAACGCGGGATAATTGCAATGAAACTTCACAGCGAATCGATCGACTACCATGTTGATGAACAGATACATCGCGGATACCTGGCTTACGATGCGTCGAATACCCAGCCACGCCCGGGAATTTTGCTGGTGCATGAATGGTGGGGTTTGAATGATTATTTGAAAAAGCGCGCGCATATGCTCGCCGAACTTGGCTATGTCGCGTTGGTAGTAGATATGTATGGCGGCGGCAAGGTAGCCACCGATCCGGCGCAGGCGGGCGAGCTCATGAACGGCGTGCTCGGCGATATGGAAAAAGGCACCAGAGCCTTGCGCGCGGGTTACCAGCTATTGCTAGACCAGCCGCTGGTTGATAGCAAGCGTACCGCGGCTGCAGGCTATTGCTTCGGCGGCGCGATGGTATTGCACATGGCGCGTATCGGTATGCCGCTGTCGGCGGTAGCCAGCTTTCACGGCGCATTGGGTTCGTTTCACCAGGCGGATCCGGGCAGCATCCAGGCGAGGCTGCTGGTTTGCCATGGCGAAGCGGATTCGATGGTTACCCTCGACGACCTGCAGGGCCTGCGCGAGGAACTCGATGCTGCCGAGGCCGATTACGAACTGCTGTTATTGCCCGGTGCCAAACATGGATTCAGCAATCCCGATGCGGATGCCAATGCGCAGAAATATGGCATAGATCTCGCTTACCAGAAACAGGCCGACCTGGATTCCTGGGCCGCTCTGCAAGCGCTGTTCGCCAGGGTTTTTTGATGAGCAAAAAAATTGATCTGAACGATGTGCGGCGGAATTACGAATCGAAAACCGTCCACCGCAGCGACCTCGCCATGGATCCGATTGAGCAGTTCGGCATCTGGCTGCAGCAGGTCAGAGACCTCGACATACTCGATGCCACCGCAATGGTGCTGGCCACCTGTGCCAGCGATGGTCAGCCCTCGTCCCGCGTGGTATTGCTGAAACAGTTCGATGATGACGGCTTTTGCTGGTATAGCGATTCGCGCAGTCAAAAGGGACAGGAACTGGCGGCAAACCCGAAGGCGGCATTGCTGTTTCACTGGCGTGATCTAAGCCGTCAGGTGCGCATCCAGGGCCATGTCGAACAATTGCCCGCAGCGGAAGCGGAGACCTATTTCAACTCGCGCCCCGAGGGTAGTCGTTTCAGCGCGGCTGCATCCTGCCAGTCGGCCGAATTGCACAGCAGGGCGCAACTCGAAACCGAAGTCGAGCGCTTGCAGGAGCAATACAGCGATGGCAGAGTGCCTCGTCCCCCTGCCTGGGTAGGTTATCGCTTAAGGCCGCAGTCCTTCGAATTCTGGCAGGGATCGGATAATCGCCTGCACGACCGCATCGTTTACAATCCGGCCGGGGAAGGCTGGACGATGAAGCGGATATCCCCCTGATGCTGACTGGCTCGCTGGTCGCTTTTGCTCATTTCCTCGTGATATTGGCGATGATCGCCGCGCTGGTTCTGCAAATGGTACTGATTTCGCCGTCGATAAGTTTCGAGAACGCCGCGCGCATTCAGCGCGCAGACCGCGCCTACGGCATAGCTGCGGTATTATTGCTGGGGTTGGGTTTTCTACGCGTGCTCTACTTCGAAAAGGGCGTCGATTATTATTTCAGCAACGATTTTTTTCTGCTCAAGCTGGGGCTTTTTATTCTCGTAGGGCTGATATCCATTTACCCGACCCTGTTATTTATCGGCTGGGGCAAGAAGCTGAAGCAGGGCAGCGCAGTTGAGCTCGGCGAAGCCCTGGCAAAACGCCTGAAAAAGATCATCCACTTCGAATTGTCGCTGATTGCTGGCATCATGCTCTGTGCCTCGCTGATGGCGAAAGGTTTCGGTAGTTGATACCTGGACGCGATGGATTATGCCAATGAATTTTACCCAACGACTCAGACAAAACCAGCTACTCGTCGGCAGCATGCTGACCATTCCATCACCCGAAGTCGCCGAAATGATGTCTAAATGCGATCTCGACTGGCTATTCATGGATGGTGAACACAGCCCGCTTTCCATACTCGACTGGCAACGCATGATCCAGGCCGTGGCGGGGCGTTGCGCCTGCATCTTGCGGGTGCCTTGCAGCAGCGAAGTCGACATCAAAAAGGCACTGGACATAGGCGCCGACGGAATCATAGCGCCACAGGTGAAGAGTGCCGAGCAGGCGCGACAAATTGTGCGCTGGTGCAAATATCCACCCGCCGGCGAGCGCGGTGTCGGCCTGGCGCGGGCGCAGGGTTACGGCCTGGAGTTTTCCGAATACCTCGCCTCGGCCAACGACAGGCTGGCGGTCATAGTCCAGGTCGAGCACATAGACGCGGTGGCGAAAATCGATGAAATTGCTGCCGTCGATGTCTGGTCCCGCGATACCGGCCGGCCCCAGTC
>CAXBMV010000496.1:0-3169 GCA_963976575.1 uncultured Gammaproteobacteria bacterium
GACCACGGTGGCAAATGGATAGACAGTTGAAGAGCCAACCACGCTGATCGTATCGCGACCCGCGGCTTGCAGATTGCTGACCAGTCCAAGCGTCAGTGCGGATACCAGTATCATGTTTTTCATCGTTTCACTCGTTTATTGATAATGACGCCATAGTGAGCGACGAACATGACATTAATGTTACGAAAAAGGTAATTGGTTTTAGCCTTCGCCCAGGCGAAATATTTTTGCCGAGGCTTGATGGCTACAGCGATAACTGGGGAAGCTCACGCTGAAGCGGCTACCTTTACCGACAGCGCTGTCGATTTCAAGAATACCGCCGTGCTTGGCAGTAGCCTGTTTGACAATAGCCAGACCCAGACCGGAACCTTCTATTTGATTCCCGCTGCTGTTACGCGCCCGGTAGTATCGGCGGGTAATATGCTCCAGCTCGGTCGCCTCGATACCGGGGCCCTGGTCGCGGACGCTGAAGCAGAATTCTCCGAGCAGGTTTTCATTCCAGCTAACTTCTATAGGACTATCCGGAATAGCGTATTTCAGCGCATTTTCCACCAGGTTGAAGCAAATACCCTCGATCTCGGATTTCACGCCACGCAGGCGAAGGTTGGTTGCGGTGTCGAAGGTCAGGCGTGACAAATCCATATCCGGGTTCAGCGAGGATTGCACCACCGCCATGATGTCAACCAGCAACAGGTTTTCGCCTTCGTCGGGTTGTAACTGATAGCTCTCCACCTGAGAGAGTAGTAACAGGTCTTCGATCAGGTTACGCATGCGCTGTCCCTGGCGTTGCGCGGTCTGCAGGGAGTGAAGTCCCGCGGTGCTCAGGTTTGTTTCTGCCTCGAGTAATTCCAGGTGGCCCGAAATCAGCGTTAAGGGTGATTTCAGTTCGTGAGAAGCATTGGCCACAAAATTCTTCAGACCATCCTGGAAGCGTCGCTGGTTACTGACGTCGCGTGCGCTGAGCAGGTACTGGTTATCGCCGTATTGCACCACTTTGAGTTGCACCGACAGAGCTTGATCATGGGGTGAGCTGATCTCGACATTTTCCAGTTCGTCTGGTGACTGCAGGTAAGCGAGGAAGACCGGATCGCGGATCAGATTGCCGATGTGCTGCCCCTGGTCGAAGCGCGCATGAATGTTAAGCAGATAATGCGCGGGTTCGTTACACCATTCGATTTCAAAGTGGTGATTCAGCAATACGGTGGCATCGGGCAGCGCAGAAATATTCCGTTTCAAGCGTCCAATCATATCGAGCGTGCGGCGCTTGCGCTCGTTGTTGATCTTCTTTTGCTGGTATAGCTGGCGGATGATCAGGCCAACAAAGCCATTGTCATCGTAGACCTCACTGCTGCGAGTTCCGCGTGTAACCCATTTTTCCAATCGGGCCAGGCGGTAGTAGAGCCAGGCGATATAGACGGCCAGAGTTAACAGGCTGGATAACTGCCAGTTGTCCAGGAGCAGGCCAAGCAATACGAATGCGAGCAGGGCGCTGGCGATAGCGGGTAATTCGGTGGCCCATATTTTCGACATAAAGGATTACTGCCCGCCGGCGACTTAGCTGATGCTAAAGCGGTAGCCGGCACCGCGTACGGTTTTAATACAGCGGTCTGCATCCCTAGCCTTGAGTATTTTGCGTAAACGCAGTACGTGCACGTCGACGGTGCGGTCTCCGAGGTAAGCGTTCATTCCCCAGACAGAGTCGAGTATCTGTTCCCGGCTGAATACCTTGTCAGGATTCTCGATCAACAGCCGCAGCAGCTTGAACTCGGTAGGAGTCAAGTCTAGCGGTTGCCCCATAACCTGTAATTCGTGGCTGCGCAGGTTCATGCAAAAAGGACCGATCTCGACCTTGTCCAGATTTTCGTTGTAGCGGGCAGGGCGCCGCAACAGCGCTTTGACGCGGGCATTGAGTTCGCGCAGCGACATCGGTTTGACCAGATAGTCATCCGCACCCGCCTCCAGTCCGGTGATCATGTCGCTTTCCTGGGAGCGTGCGGTCAGCATTAGTATGGGTAGCTGGCTGTAGGCCTCGCTGCGGCGCAACCAGCGTATCAATTCGATACCGGAGGAATCGGGTAGCATCCAGTCAACCACCAGACAATCGGGCTTGAAACGCTGCAGCGATTGCCGGGCACTGCTGACATCGTCGCAACCGAGGGTGTGGAATTCATTTTGTTCCAGCGACTGGCAAAGCATGGCCTGGATATCTCTGTCGTCTTCTACTACGAGTACATTCATCGGCATGATCAACTCTTTAATCTGGCCCAACGGTATAACGCCGGATTATGACAGTTTGATGACAACAGCGGCAGGCCGCCCGCAGTTACTCGCCACTATTCTGAGGCAGCAGGCTGATCTGGTGTTTTTCGATCAGGATACGGCGGTTTTTATACAGTTGCCCGAGGGCCTTCTTGTAGCTCCCCTTGCTAACCCCAAAGGTTTCGTAGATTTCTTCCGGGGGGCTCTTGTCGGTTAGCCGGGAAACGCCTTCCTGCTGGCGCAGATGTTCGATGATGGCTTCGCCGAGGTCGTTGCGGGTATGTTGCGAAGGCAACTGCAACATCAGGTCTATCTTGCCGTCTTCGCGCAATTGCTTGATATAGCCAGTCATTTTCTGGCCGTAGTGCAGGTGCTGGAAAACTTCGTTCTGGTACAGCTGACCGAGGTGGCTGCCGTTGACGACGGCCTTGTGGCCGAGATCGCTCTTGCCGTAAATCATCAGCTCGACTGCCTGCTGCGGTCTGAAACCGGCAGCGTTGCTGTCGAGGAAACGCTCCAGCTCGCTGGAGGCGGCGATGCGCTGGCTGACTTCTTCGACGAACAGATAGACGGTGTAGGAATAGCCTTTTTGCATCGGCCGGTGCTGCTCGCTAAAGGGTACCAGCAAATCTTTGGGGAGCCCCCAGTCGAGGAATGCGCCGACCTTATCGACGCTGACGACTTTCAGGTAGGCGCATTCGCCTACTCGCGCCTTCGGCGTTATCGTGGTAGCGATGACGCGGTCTTCCGAATCGCAGTAGAGGAAGACATCGATGAAGTCATTCGGCTGGAGATTTTCCGGCGCCTGTTTCTTCGGCAGGAGTACTTCGCCGAAATCCTCGCCATCGAGAAACCAGCCGAAGTCGACTTGTTTGATGACGCGCAATGAGTTGTTTTGTCCGAGATCTGC
>CAXBMV010000497.1:0-3166 GCA_963976575.1 uncultured Gammaproteobacteria bacterium
GCTGATGCTCTGGATTATCATCATCTGCAATGACAACGCTGAGATTACCTCCTGGTACCATCGACTCGATCAGCTTTACCTGATCAACGATTAAGTAGCGCAGTGATGGAATGTCGAGGGGCAGGGCGGCTTCATGGCCTACCGGTACTACGTTTGATACATCACTGTCCTGTGTCTTTGTGCCAGCGCTTTGCGGTCGAGCAGGTTGATCAGTCGTAGTGATATTATTCCCTGGTGCTTTAGCCTCCTGTGCGGCCTTAGCGGCCTGTTGAGCCTGTGCCACCGTATTGCGGGGCAATTGAGGTATATCGTCATTTGCTTGATTGCCATTAGCAATATCAGCTATGGCCTGTGGATTATATTGTAACGATACTTTGGAGCCTGCGAGTAGGGCACCAATCTCGGTATTGATACTCAATGCATCGATATCGACCAGATTACTGAGTTTAATATCGAGCGCCTGAGTAAAGGCGTCGATATTGATTTTCTCAGCATCAAACTCTGATAGCGTATCGTAGAACAGCAGATCAATCTTTTCGGGCGATTGTTTGCCCTGCTCAGTGGCATTCCAGAATGTTTTGTAATGCTTAACCAGTGAACTAATCTTCCGGACTAAATGACTACCAGCCCCAGCCCAGAGTGCGTCTGGGATATGCTGAATCAGGGTGTCAGTGGCATAGTTGAAGCGAGAAATGTGAGTTGGGTCAATAGTCCAGCCACCCTCATTACTGATACGATCAGACAGTTTGCGCGTTGACAGTGGTTTTTCTTTGAAGGTTTCGCTAGCGTCCTCAGCGCGCTTGCGATCCGCTTCGAGGTACAGCTCGTGTAGCTTTTGCACGGCCAGTGCCTTCTCAATAAAAAGCGTATCGCCGCGCAGTTCGTTCTCACGCATGTGGCCAGCCAGCGCCACCGCATCGCTAGACCAGGGGTAAAAATCACACTCAATTTCGTAAAAGCTTAAAGCCTTTTCTAAAAACGACTGTTTTGCTGCCGCGTCTTGTTCAGCTTTGGCAAGTGTCGAGTATTTTTCATATAGTTCTTTTAGTATGACCAGGCGCGTGTTACCGCCTTCGAGGATGCTGTATTTATCATCGTCAGGCTTGCGGCGTGTAATGCGGGGAGGGTGGTCGAGTCCTACGGACTCTATTGAAGCCAGCAAGTCATCATATTTAACATTCTTCTGACGCCTGGGATTAAGCTCGTAGGGTTGTAGCTGGTCAATGCTGACTTTAAGTTTGGTTTTCGATATGGGATCACTGGTATTAGTGGATTCGATAGCTTCCTTGTCCATGAACTCAAGAACATTATCATCATCAAGCTTTTTGACTCTACTCATTTAACTACCCTCACTGCGGAAGCTTCATCAAACGACATTGGTGGTTGCATAGCGGGCGTAATTCCGGCGAGGTGGGGGAATAACTCCTGGATTAAAGATAGATAAACCTGGTACGCGCTTTGAGACGGCCCCTTACGAGCAGCTTCGAGCTGGTGGACTGGAATATGTCTAGCCGCAGATTTTGCATAGCTGGATAGGTGAGGGATATAGGTGTCCAAAATACTAATTCTGGGATATTCGGGATTGTTGTATTTCCCACGTAATCTGTCTGCGAAAAAAATAGCATCGGCAGTGCGTTCCTGCTTGCTGATCAATCCGTACATTGGCGGTATGTCAATCGCAGGAATTGCTGGCGCTATTTCTTTCGGCTCCATAGAACGCATTAATCGAACAGTACCACGCCCAAATTCCTGTACATCGAGCGCATTTGGAACTACTGGGCTAACGACGATATCGCTAGCCAGAATAATGGGTTGGAGTAGCCTGTTCTCGCTACCCTGGCTATCGATAATGATGAAATCGTAATCGTCGTGTAGCTTTAGAATCGCGCCCTTAAGGTAGTGGGCATTCATTACGGATTCGACTATCCAGGATTCGAGTTGCCTTTTTGGATCGTTTGAAACAACCACATCGAGATTCTGGATAACGGTCTTTGAGATACAGCCGGTAGGCTCGGCTCTGGTTATCAGTTCAAGTAAACCGTCTTCGGCGATATAACTAAGCCGATAATAGTCAGATAAAGATTGCTGAAAATCCCCATCGATCATGAGAACTCTTTGTCCCATGTCTGCGAGGATAGCGGCTAGTGCCGCAGACGTGCTGGTTTTACCGACGCCGCCTTTGGTCGAGACGATACCGATCGTTGTACAAATTGTCATTGGGTGCTCCTGCTGTTAGCAATTCAAATACCACATAAATATTGGTATTAGCGAAAGCTAACCTTAAGCACTCCTCTACTTTACATAATATACATTATGCGCATAAGCATATACGCCAATAAAGACAAATATGGTGGTGTTTGCCTCTACAGAAATATCGCATTTCCCCCTGCAGGCATTTAAAATTAACGATCAGTGCACATTTAAAGTTATAGTTTCGATCTGGCAAGGATGGGACACAAGATGGCAGCAAAAAACAACAAGTTTGCAAAACCGGTATACCTCGTCGATGGCAATCGTACGCCATTCCTCAAGGCTCGCGGTAAACCGGGGCCTTTCCGGCACGCCGAACTCGGTATTTACGCGGCAAGGCCGCTGTTGCAACGCATGCCATTCGAACCACAGGAATTTGATGAAGTCATCATGGGTTCGACCATGCCTGGTCCCGATGAAGCCAATATCGCCAGAGTCGTAGCATTACGGCTTGGCTGTGGTGATCTGGTGCCGGCATACACGGTACACCGCAATTGTGCCTCGGGTATGCAGGCGGTCGATTCTGCAGCGATGGCGATTGCTTCGGGTCGATCCGATCTGGTGCTGGCTGGTGGCATCGAGGCGATGAGCCACGCGCCTTTACTGTTTCATCTGAAAACCGTCACCTGGTTGGCCAGCTGGTGGGCAGCAAAGTCTATTGGCGAACGATTCAAGGTACTGGGTCGCTTCAGACCAGGCATGCTGGCGCCGCAGATAGCTCTTTTAAAAGGTTTAACCGACCCCGTGGTTGGCTTGAATATGGGCCAGACCGCCGAGCAAATAGCCTACCGATTCGGTATTACTCGCGTTCAAATGGACCAGTTCGCACTGGAAAGCCACCAGAAGCTGTATCAGGCTCAACAAAACCATGAATTATCCGAAGTTGTCCCGATTTATGACGATCAGGGCAAGGTTT
>CAXBMV010000498.1:0-3165 GCA_963976575.1 uncultured Gammaproteobacteria bacterium
TAGAGGATTGCATGGCCAGCCGGTAACTTGATTTCGCTGACTTCGCCGTTATCGCTGATGCGAAGTTCACCGCCGCGGTATTCCTCAGGATTGCTGAAAAAGATGGTGATCGAAATATCGGAGCGGTAGCGCGCATGGGCAGGTCCCATAAGGGCGTCATCGATATGCTCGCCGTAACCCATGCCTGCGCGATAGCGCGCGTAAATGGGCGCGGCTATTTTCGCCGGCAAAGCTGCCTGCAGATACAGGGGATGCTGCACCAGCTGGGTCATGACAACATCGTTCAGCGCGCTGTAGCTATCCTGGTTGCTGTCTAGTTCCTCGTTGTGTTTTTGGTCGCGCGCGTGTTTGCCCGCGGACAATTTGCCATCGACAAAGCGGCCTTGTTGAAGTACCGAGCGCACCGCATCGAGTTGTTTGCCGCTGAGTAAATCAGGAATTTTAATGAACATAAGTGAGGAGAGCCCTGTTAATGAATTTAAGCGTTGAAATCGATGATAAGAGTTATCAGCTCGATGTGCCAGACGGGCTTGCTGTCGAAGCTGCCGATTTTTTTGAGAAAATGGACAAGGACATGAACTGCGGTTGGCAAATGAGCCGCTGGTGGGTGCCGCATCCGGACGAAACGCAGCGCTGTCAGATTGCAGCCGACAAGTTGTTGACCGCGCTACAAAGCGATAATAATGAATTTGCGCTGTTGATGTGCGCCTATATCCTGCGCAGCAAGCCCACGGTGCAGCGTGTTCGCATCAACACGGCAGGGGAGATACAGGGGAACGAATTTTTCGAGGACTGAGATACCGCTTCAGGCAAATACTACCCAGGTAGTAGCGATATACTTGCTGCCTCGCTGCAGCGTATTACCGCGATGGCGGTGGGTCCAGAAGGGCGGAAACAGGATCAGCTTGCCGGCTTCGGGAGTGACCTGTATATCCTGATATTCAAACTCGGTTTCGCCCCCCTGGTCGTCCAGGCTGTTGAGGTACCAGATGGCTACCAGCTGACGCTGGGAAAACTCGTGGCTGCCGCCGTCGATATGCCAGTGGTAATACTCGCCGGGATTGCTGCGTTGTATGGCATAGCCCATGTCTTTGAAGGCGCCGTTAAAGAAAGGGAAGACTTGTTTGAATTCGTGCAAGGCGATGCTGAGCGAACGCAGTAACTCGCGGTCCAGGTCTTGCCAGTGGGGTTTACCGCTCAAAACCAGATCGGTGGATTTTTTTACGCTGGCGTCGTGATCTGCGCTTTGTCCGATACGACCGGGATACTGGTCCTGTGGATGTTTTTCGAAACGCGCGATCATTTCATTGCAAATATCGATGGCGAGGGCGGCCGGCTTCTCGAACACAAAACTGCCTGGTTTCAATTCGGTAATGCTTTGTGACATGCGGGTCCCCGGAGATTTTCTGGATCAGCGAATTTTAACCGAAAGCGAGGCGAAGCCTGGCTGGACGACGGCAATGGCCATGAGTTTCTCGGTATCTTCAGTGAGCCCGACAATGCCGGTGAGCGTGCGGTGATACTGGTGCATGGCATTGGCGTACACCCTAACTGGCCGGACGTGATTTATCCCTTGCGCGATGCATTGTTGCGCCACGAGGTGACCAGCCTGTCTGTGCAGATGCCGGTTCTGGCGAACGATGCCGACTCGCTGGATTATGCGCCGCTGTTCGACGAAGTGGCGTCGCGACTGGATGCCGCGATAGTCTATTTGAAAGAAGCGGGTTACAAGAATATCGCTATCGTCAGCCACAGCATGGGGTCGAGCATGGTTGCCCACTACCTGTCAGGGGATTATCTGCAGCCCATTAGCAGTTGGGTGGCGATAGGTATGGGTCCCGGCATAGCCAATACATCTGTTGACAACCTGGCGGCGCTGGAATCGATAAGCCTGCCGATACTCGACCTCTACGGCAGTGTAGATCTGGAACAGGTGCTTGCCAGTGCAGAACAGCGTGCGGCCGCGGCACAAAAACAGGAGGGCCATAGCTATCGTCAGATCAAGGTTGAAGGGGCAAACCATTTTTTCCAGGGCAGTGAGGCGGCGCTTGGTCGGGAAGTGCTGCAATGGCTTGATCGTTATGCTGAATAAGCCCGGGGCGAGATAATTATGCGGGTCAAAAAAGGCTGGAACCAGGCGGGTGCAAAAAGCATAGCGCAAATGGCCAATGCGATAGCAGCGACAATCTGGAAACTATCCGCCGAGGTGTTGTTAAACCTGGAGAACGAGAATTTCGAAACATCGACGCAGCAACATCGCATCGACATCATGGAAGAGATTATCTGCTACCTGGTGCATTATTCTGACCGCTGGATTTATACCAGGGCAAGCGAGCCGCAGCGCGATGAGTTTGTCACGGTCCTGGTAAAAGACCTGGCGCGTATGCTCGAAGACAGCCGCTTTGACGTGCAGGGAAAAGGGTCTTACCAGGCATTATTCTTTGACAAGGTGAACCTGCGCTCGGGCGATTTTTCCAGCTACGCATACAACGACGAGGAGGGTGCCGGTTTTGCGATGCGCTGCAGACTGGGAGAGTACATGCGAGCCAGCCTGGGTGAACGCGATGGCAAATGGATTCCCGACTATATCGTCGGCCGGGAAGCCCCGCAAATCGAGAGTTCGCTGAAGCGCTCGCTGCTCGGGTTGGTGTTATTCGACCCAGTCTGAAAAATTATCGGTGGATTTGGCGCCGCCATCTTCGTAGCCAGCTTCGTAAGCTTCACTGAGGCGCTGTTCTTCGCGCATGGGGTGGCCAAGATAGCCGCCCTGCCAACCGAGCACGTACTCGTTCTGTACCTTCATTTCTTCCATTTGCGTTACTGCATCGCGATAAAACTGGTTCATCAGGGCCTCCTCGGGACTGGTCTGGTGTTAATTAAAAATTCAAACATTGTTTTCTGTGTATGGCTGCAGCTATCACCCTGGTGACTTGCTATAGCGCTGCCACAACTAGCCATCTTCGCGCATCATCAGGTAAAACTGGAACTTCATCGTCGCGGCGCTAGCGGCGATGATTGCAAACAGGGTGAGAAAGGATCCAATGGCGAGCGTTGATACGCCGGTAACGCCCTGACCGATGGTGCAGCCCAGTCCGAGTACCCCTCCTATGCCCATCAATACCGCACCCACGGCATGCATGAAAAAGTCATGCCAGGAAGCGAACC
>CAXBMV010000499.1:0-3162 GCA_963976575.1 uncultured Gammaproteobacteria bacterium
CTTTGAAAACCGCTGAAACCGTTTGCTACGAAATATTTCGTGAAATTCTGCGCGAAGCTCGAATATACGACGAAGCTCAGCAGCTTCTGGTTATGGCAAACCAGGATGTTGTCGACCGATTGCTGGACGAAGAGGCTGATAATCTGGCCGAGCTGGAGACCTTTGTCAAAATTCCGGTCAAACTTCAGGTCGAGGCACATTTTTCACCGGAAACCTATGATGTAGTGCCGGTTTAGGCGCTATCGTTCGACGCTATGGATTTATTGCGACGCATAAGCCTTACCTTGCTGGTGACGGCAATCATCCTGCTCGGCCTGATCATGGGAAGCCTGCGCCTGGCCATGGCCAATCTCGATTATTTCAAACCCGAAATCAGTTACCTGCTTGCCGAGGAAGCGATCCCCGGGGTTTCATTTTCCAATCTGCGCGCCGACTGGAATCACTTTAATCCCATCCTGGCGATACAAAATGCCTCGATTACGCTGCCGAATCGCTCGCAATCCCTGTTTATCGATGAATTGACCGTGGAGTTTGATTTCTGGGCAAGCCTGAAGGAGCAGGCCCCGGTGGTGCTGGAGATTTCCGGGAAGATCGAAAAACTAGAACTGACAAAGGATCGCGAAGGGCGCTGGTGGATGGGTGATATAAATATCGATTCCAGCAGAGGTGACGGGGTTCCCGGTCTGGCACGAACGCTTGGGTTTTTGCCGCGCTATTTGAAGCTGGATTTGCACCGACTGATTCTGAACGATCAAGCCAGCGCCAGTACCTATCAGCTCGAGCGGGTACAGGCCTTTATCAAACACCAGCAGCAGCATTTTTTTATCCAGCTAAGCAGCGCTTTACCCGATTCGCTGGGTCAGGGACTGGTGCTCAAAGGGGTCGTCAATATCGATCGTAGTGTTGTTTACCTGAAGGGTTCAAAACTTAAACTGCGGCGCTTTTCCGCACTTTTCGGCCTCGACACTGCAGCGATAAAGCAGGCAGAAATTAGCGGGGAGCTTTGGGCAAATCTGGCCAGGCATCGCGTTATCGCAGTGATCGGCAAACTCTCCGTCGAGGAAGGCTTGCTGCAACTGGATGATAGCCGGCAACCATTGGAAATAGATTTACGCACCCAATTTACCGCGCTTAATGAATCCGGTCAGTGGCGTATGAGTAGCGATACCGCTTTGCTGCGTATTAATCAGAGAAATTTTGCCGGATTTCGTTCCCAGCTGCAGTTCGACAATCCTTTAGACCTGCGTCAGCTAAACGTCTGGGTAGAGCATTTTGACTTGACTGGTCTGGCGCCACTGGCTGAGGAGTTTGTCAGCGATGAGATTTACCAGAAAATTTTGCTTAGCCAGTTAGAGGGAAAACTGGAGGACATCTATTTCAGTGCCGATCAAACCCAACCGGAAAGGTCCCGACTAACTGCGCTCGCTGTGAATGTCAGTAGTAAGGCCGCTGCTGGACTGCCAGGCATCATCAATCTTAATGGCAGAATAATTGCCGAGGGCAGCAATATCGGTCTTGATCTGAATGGAAGCAAGATGCAACTGGATTTTGGAAACCAGTTTCGCGGACCGCTGGAAATCGACAGTTTCAAGCTGAATGCCAGTGTCAGCTATGTAGATTCGCGCCTGCTTTTGTCCGTTGATCAGTTCGAAGGGTACAACGACGATATTCGCCTGTCCGGTCGTCTCTGGCTTGAAGGAGACGGGCAGGATGCACCATTCATGTATTTGCGAGCCCACTATTCCGAGGGAAAAGGAAGTACCACGCACAAGTACCTGCCAATTAACCTGTTGCCGGAGAAGACTCTGGCCTGGCTGGATCAGGGGATCAGGGATGTCGATGTGACAAGCGGTGAACTGCTTTATCACGGCCGTCTGCAATCGATTGCTCGCCTCGACCAGGATAAGTCCGGCGAGTTCTATACCGCCTTCGGTGTGCGCGAAGCCGAAGTATTTTTTGCGCCGGGATGGTTACCGGCAACCCGGGGCAGTGGCAGAGTGCTGTTTCACAACAAGCGCATGGAAATAAACCTGGATAGCGTCAGTTACGACAAGCTCGACAATATTACCGCCAAAGTTGCCATAGACGATTTGACCAAAGCGATACTGAGCATCGATATACAGGCCGGAATGCCGCTAGATCGCGCCTTTCAAACCTGGGTCGATACGCCGGTTGGGGAGCCCTATCGCGGCATCGTCAGCCAGTTGGACAAGCTGCGAGGGCAGGTTGGCAGCGTGATCAATATCCGCCTGCCACTCACCAGCGCCAGCAGCAAGGCGAAGGTGGCGGTCAAGCTGGATTTGCAGGAAGCTGCGGTAGCCGCGTCGAGTTGGGGTGTGTCCCTGAGCGGAATCAATGGTACGCTCAAAATCGACGGTAAAGGTGTGACTGCTCGTCAGATCAAGGCCAGATATTTTGACGACCCCTTGACCATCGATATCAGTTCGGATGCAAAAAACGGTGATAGCATAGTGCTGGCGCGCGGCAAGTTGAAAAGTAAATCGGTTTTAAATCGATTGCCGGCGTTAATCAAAGATGGTTTTCAAGGTCGCAGCGAATGGCAAATTCGCCTCGCCATTGCCGCTGATTCGAAAGTCGCCGATGCTCCTTATCTAAAAATTCAGGCGGCCAGTAATTTGCAAAACACGGCCATAGAGTTACCGCTGCCTTTCACCAAGTCAGCTGCAGAAACATCGCGATTATCGGCGGCAATCGAATTTTTTAAAGATCGAATCGAATTCAAGTCTGATCTGGACTCGACAATAAGAAGCTCGGGACGGTTGCTTGCCGATGCGTCAACTGAATTTAGACTCGATCAGCTCGACCTCGCATTTGCCACGCCGCTGCTCCCTGCCCTGGGCCCGGGCTTGCACATATATGGATCCATCCCCTATCTCTCGCTTGGCGAATGGAATAAGCAGATTGATAGCAATGCCTACGAGCAAAGCGATTTCCTGCAGTCGCTGGATTTAAGTATTGATCAACTGCTGGCTTTTGATCGCGATCTGGGCCTTTTTGAAATTGACATGCAGCGCAATGAGGCAGGTTTTTCAGGCAGTTTCGCCTCGGCGTTGATCAAGGGACGTTTCGATATGCCGACCGAGCGCTCAGCACTTAAACCAACGCTGGTGGATCTGGACTATCTGGTGATTGCCGGTGGGG
>CAXBMV010000500.1:0-3162 GCA_963976575.1 uncultured Gammaproteobacteria bacterium
AGAAATTCTTGATTTGACTGGCGGCGATCAGCACTGCAGCGCCGACTGTGAAACCGATTACGACTGTATGCGAGATAAAGTTAACCAGTAGTCCCATACGGCCTGCGCCGAGTGCAAACTGGAATACCCCTGTCAGAAACGCCAGCGTCAAGGCGAGACTGACGTATTGCGAACTACCGGGTTCGGCGAGCTGGCTTATCGCGGCAAAAACGACCAGCGAAATAGCGGTGGTGGGGCCTGTCACCAAATGCCAGGAAGAACCGTAAAGTGCGCCAATCACAGCCGGCACCATCGCGGCGTAAAGACCATATTCGGGAGGTAGTCCGGCGATCGTGGCGAACGCGACACCCTGGGGCACCATGATAATGGCACCGGTCAATGCGGCGATCAGATCGCCGCGTGTACTGACCGCATTGACTCTCGGCCACCAGCGCAGGAAAGGGAAAATCGCATACAGGCGCAGATTGCTGATGGCCTTCATCGCGGTATTTTGCCCTCTTTCACAGGCTTACCGAGACCGGCATGGACTTCAGGGCCTCGGGATTTATTACCCCGTGTAAATTGCTTGCGGGCCCCGGTGTTCTCACAAATGCGAATGTCCTCTTGAGGGTGCTTTTAATTGGCTGAAAAAATCCAAAACAAAACAGAGGCCTGACGATTACCGCGTTCGGAAGAAACTACAAATCACAGGTACAAGCTTCCCGACCATGCCGATACTAATCCCGGCTGTGGCGGATTCCTGTTTTTTTCGGATAGGCTATTTGAAAGCATTTGTGCTGATTTGTATATTTGTTAGATCTGATCACTAGATAGCTTTCGTCTATTTAGACTTGATCGGAAATAATTATGGTGACAGTTAACTTATCTATTGCTGATAATTATGGTGACAGTTAACTTATCTATTGCTGTACGCCCATTTGGAAAAACAAGTACACGGTCACCTTAATTTAACCAGATCACCCTCGGGTCGGCACATCCACCTTTTTACCTCGGGGAATTTCGGCCTGCTGGTCATACAGTGGCAATGCGGCCAATTTGCCTGGGTGCAGCTCGCCGTCGATGCAGCGGATGGTGACCGCATCGCCTTCGCCAAACCCTGGGCTATGCATTAGCGCTATACCAATGCCAGATTGCAGATAAGGTGATATTGCTCCCGCGCTAACTCTGCCGGCGGGCTGTCCACCAATACAGACTTCTCCGCCGATATGGGGTTCGGCCTCGCATGTAAGGCCGCTCAGGCGAACTTCGCGGGATGCGCCTGTCAGCGCAGCCTTACCAATGAAGTCAGCCTTGTCTTCGTCGATGAAACGACCGAGGCCGACGTCGTAGGGAGTGGTCGTATGATCGAAGTCAGATCCTGCATTGAGTATGCCGGCTTCAATGCGGCGAATATGCATCGAGTCGAGCCCGAACAACTGCATGCCATGGGATTTGCCCGCGTTCAGCAGATGCTGCCACAAAGCTTCTGCATCGTGCTGCGGTTCGGTGTAGTACTCCCAGCCGAGTTCGTTGGTGTATCCGGTGCGAGTGATAACCACTAGTTGTCCGCCGAGGCTGACGCGTGTCATTGCAAAATAGCCGAACGGGTCGGGCATGCCGTGGTCGCAGGCGGCTTCGAGTATTTTCAGCGAGGTCGGTCCTTGCACCTGTGAAACAAAAACCTTCGGGTCGCTGATTTCCACATCCATGCCACTGGCATGGGCACGCGCCCAGCTGTAGAAATCACCATCGGCCTGCGCGTACCAGAACAGATCGGCCTCCAGGCGTAGCACTATCCCATCGACGAGCAGTCCACCATCCTCGTAGCAGGCCAGGCCGTAGGCGCAGCGACCCGGGCGCAGTTCGGTCATGTCTTTGGTAAACAGTTTGTCCATCAGGCGCTCGGCATCGGGCTCCTTGAACTGCAGTGGAAACTCGCCGGTATTCAGTACCGCTGCTTTCTGGCGCAGTAACCAGTAGCCGTCTTCTGTGTCGAGGTCATCAAAGCAACAGGCCATCTGGCGGCGGTTGTAGACGCAGTAATGCGGGCCATAAGGACGTTCGATGTGATGGTAGGGATGGCGCGACAATGCAAAGTCCCAGCCGGCGCCGGGTTGAGTGGTCACGAGGTCGCGGGTGTTGCCGTCACTGGATGCCATTTCATACGTACCTGTTGGGTTAGCGTGGGGAACAAGGTAACATCGGCCAATAAATCAAACAAATGACAATTACTTGCTAATTTAGATAGGTTTTGTCAATATTTCGCCATGCGGCTCGATATTGAATCCCTGAGAACTCTGAAGACCACGATCGAGGTGGGTAGCTTGACTGTGGCCGCCAGGCAGTTGAGCCTGACCACCTCGGCGGTGAGCTGGAAGCTGAAAAGACTTGAGCAACGCCTTGGCAGAAAGTTGATCGACAGAAACGGCCATCAAATCCAGCCCACCAGCGAAGCCCTGCAACTGCTCGAGTATGCCGATACCATGATCAAGGCGCATGACCGCGCGGTACAACATTTCAGGCTGTCTGATCTGACGGGCAGGCTGGTGATTGGTGTTACCGACGACATCGCATCCACTCGCCTGCCCGAATTTGTTCACGAATTTCACTTCCGCCACCCGGGTGTCAGGCTTGAGATCAGAGTCGAGCAGCAGCTGGCTTTGCTTGAATGGTACGACGAACACGCTATAGACCTGGCGATTCTGCCACTGGAGCAATCGATGATTCTCGATAGCGATATCGAACTATGGCGCGACCAACTGGTTTGGGTAAAAAGCCGGGATAGGGATTACCCGCTAACGCAACCGCTACCACTGGTGACCTTTTCTCCAAAATGTACCTACCGTGCGGCTGCTATTGACTGTCTCGAAGCTCAGGGTGTCGACTACTATGTATCGATGCAAAGTCCGAGCCTCGCCGGCGTGCTCGGCATAGTGTCTTCGGGTATGGGAGTCACTTTGATCAACCGGGCTATGATGACATCTGATCAATGCGAGTGGCCCGAGGCGAAAAAATTCGGCCCCTCGCGTGATGTCATGTTTGTGGTGCGGGCAAGGAGTTTGATTCCACGCAGACTGCATGATTTGCTAATTTCGGAATTAGCATCGCTAGTGCCTCGGGATGCTGGTTATCGCCAGGCAGTTTAACCGATCCAACCAGCCCGACCGGGTAGTTAAGTTACCT
>CAXBMV010000501.1:0-3142 GCA_963976575.1 uncultured Gammaproteobacteria bacterium
ATCCGGCCGGGATCAAAAAGTCATGTCTACCCACCTGATCGGGGGAAGACCCAAAAATGAAAGCCAATTCGGTTGGCTTATTAGAACTAACAAGCAGGTGCAAAATTCTCCCCTGGCGAGTACTGACACAGGCCTTCGACAAGAACCTGTCAAAACTTTCCTGCTGCGCGGGCCAGGCCCTCCACCAGGCATAAAAAATGATTGGATATTCAACACGGCCGGGTATAGATTATGCGCGTCGAGAGCCACGCTAGCTGCCAGCTTTTAACTGGTCTAGCTAACGTTTACAACGGTCCCATGTTTCAACCCGGCGCAAAGTAAAATGCTTTACCTAGGTTCAACCAGTTCTTTCTTCGCGGCGTTTACTGCCGCGCCCCTTCCCCTTTTTCTCAAATTATCCTGCGCCGCGAATCGCATTCTTGCTCACGCAAGTCGACCACTACTCGACAGGACTCGAAGGGCAACTCGCCCCGGGAGTTTATTCACTTCCATGCTTTTTAAACGGAGCAAATGTCATGTCGATAAAAGTAACCCTGTTGTTGGCAGCGATACTGATCATCGGGATCTCGCCATCGCTATCTCAGGCCACCAGTGACTCGAAGCAGAAGGATATAGCCAAAGGGAGATACCTGATAGAAATTGCCGGTTGTAACGACTGTCATACCAGCGGCTATGCACCGGCCGCAGGCAAGGTAGCGGAAAACCAGTGGCTGATGGGCGACGGCCTGGGGTTTCGCGGCCCCTGGGGAACCACCTACCCGGCCAACCTGCGCAGCCACATCAACAAGCTCAGCGAAGACGAATGGGTAGCCAGATCAAGATCGCTACAAACGCGGCCGCCCATGCCCTGGTGGATACTCAACACGATGAATGAGGATGACTTGCGCGCCATCCATCGTTACATTCGCAGCCTCGGTAATTCCGACAACCCGGTTCCGGCCTACCTGCCACCGGGCGTGGAGCCGAAAACCCCGTTCATCCTCTGGCCGGGCTAAGCGGAAGATAGTTTGTTAGCAGTTGACTTACCCCGGAAGCGGGGTAAGCTTTTTTAATTCCTCTCGAATCTAAAGCGCCGGATAACCCTCGACTATATCCTGCTGCATCACTTCGATCAGCGTGGGCGCGTCGGCAGCATTGGCCTCGATAAGCGCCAGCTTCAATTCTTTCAGGCTAGCAGCTCTTGTGGCATGACATCCGAAGGCTTTACCCAGCGCGACCATATCCGGGGTATGGATATCCACGCCGATGGTGGGGATGCTGGCATCGACCATGAAACGCTTGATCTCGCCGTAGCCGATATTGTTCCACACCAGAAAAATGACCGGCAGCTTTGCTTCCACCGCGCTGGCCAACTCACCGAGGGTAAACTGCACGGCACCATCGCCGATCAAACCTATCACCGGGCTAGCCGGTACAGCCAGCTTTGCGCCGATGGCCGCCGGTATCGCGTAGCCCAGCGTGCCGAAGCCAGAGGCCGAGTGAAAATAACGCCGCGCCGCCTCGGTTTCGTAATGAATCCAGGCGTAGTACACCGGCTGCGTGGAGTCACCAACTATGACTACCTCCGGCAAGGCCTCGCGGATCGCGGCGAAGAAAGCTGCGTAGCCCGGGTCGCGTGTGGCCTGCAGGACTTTGCGCAAGCTGGCCGCGCGCGCTTCACCATCGGATTGCTGCGGGCGCCAGTCGCCTAAGGCCTCGGTGATGGCCTGCAGCGCGAGCGCTGCATCACTGCAAATGGCGAGATCGGCACGCAGGTTACGCGTCAACTGCGCCGCGTCGATATCGATGCGCAGCAGCTTGCCACCGAGCTGTATGTCACCGGCATAGAAAAAGTCGTAATCGGTTTCGCCAAATTCGGTACCTACCGCGAGTATCAGGTCGGCGGCGAGTAATTCATCGCGCACCGCAGGACAGGAACCCGAACCACCTACCGCGAGCGCGTGGCTATACGGCACCACGCCCTTGGCGTTGACCGTGTTCACCACCGGCGCATCGAGCTGCTGCGCCAGTGCTATGACTTCTGCGCTGGCATCAACCGCGCCGCCACCGATGACGATGACCGGGCGTTTGGCTTGTTTCAGATATTCCACGCAGCCGGCAATGGCCTGCGGTGCCGGCCCAGGCGCATAGGGAATGGGGAAGGATTTGCGGTCGATATGATCGGCGTTGGCAGTGATCACGTCTATGGGTATTTCGATATGCACCGGGCCGGGTCTGGCACTGCGCAGCACCGCGAAGGCGCGCGCCAGTACGCGCGGCAATTCGTCGCAGCGCAGCAGGGTATGACTGAAGCGCGACACTTCGGCGACCAGGTTGCGCTGGTTGGGCAATTCATGCAAACGCCCTTCGCCCATGCCCAGTTGACTACTTTGGTTTACCGAGGAAATCACCAGCATCGGCATGGAGTCGGCCAGCGCCTGACCCATCGCGGTGGCGATATTGGTCATGCCCGGTCCGGTGATAATGAAACAGGCGGCGAGCTTGCCGCTGGCGCGGCTATAGCCGTCGGCCATGAAACCGGCACCCTGTTCGTGACGTGGGGTGATATGGCGGATGTTGGTATTTTCCAGGCCGCGATACAGTTCCACGGTATGCACACCGGGGATACCGAATATGGTATCGACCCCGTAATCCTGCAAAATTTCGACTAATACTTCACCACAGGTTGCCATAGTTGTTCTCTAGTTGATTGAATCGATAAAGCGTTGCAGACGGTCGCAGCCTTTCATCAGCACTTCTTCCGGCTGCACCAGCGACAGGCGCACGTGACCACTGCAGCCCTTGCCGAAGGCGCTGCCCGGCAACACCGAAACCGACTCGGCGTCGAGCAGGCGTTGCGCGAACTCCTTGTCGTCGGCATACACCGCACTGACGTCGACCATGACGAACATGCCGGCCTCGGGCCGGAGGAATTTCAACGGCGTCATTTGCGCCAGGCGTTCGCACACCAGATCGCGGCGGCGGCGATACTTGTCGCGCATTTCACGAACATAATACTCGTCGTTATTCAGCGCAAAGGCGGCCGCGTCCTGGATGAACTGCGGATTGCCGAAGGTGGACATGGCGCTGAAATTTCCCAGGTGTCGGGTCAATTCCGGTGGTGCCACCACCCAGCCGACACGCCAGCCACTCATCGCGTGCG
>CAXBMV010000502.1:0-3141 GCA_963976575.1 uncultured Gammaproteobacteria bacterium
TTGACAATGGCTGGATAGCAATGAAATCCGGTAACAGCGTGATGACTCTGGGTGGCGAACGTAAACTGTTTTCCGGGTCTATTTACAGAATCGAAAACGACCCGACCATAGGCCCGCCGGAAGTCAAGCTGGATACCCTGCACCCCGACCTGTCGGACTGCGCTGTTTTTTCCGAGCCGGGTGTTCTGCCAAAAAGTAACGGCATTTATGTTTCTTTGTTTTGTGCGACACTGCCTGCACCCGGAAGAATAATCCTGCTACGCTGCGGCCATGCGATGAATAACTGCAACTACCTTGGTGTGCTCATCGATGGCTCCGAGGCCGCTGCGCTGAATAGCAGTTACGATAATTTTTCCGCCTCCGAACTGGTTGCCGTGAATGGCGAGGACTATCTCGTGGTCACCCCCAGCGCAGGAGAAACTTACCGTGGTTGTGTTATGTATCGTATAACTGATCTGGAACTGGCCAGCATTGAGCGCGTTGGCGGGGCGGCCAAAGCCACGGCGTTGATCGAAGCGCACGGCCAGTTCAACGGAGCCTGCGGCTATGTCGAGGGTCTTGGCGGAAGCGGCATGCTGATCAGCGAGGCGTTTACCACTTCGTTGCCGATATTCAGGCTGTTTACCACGGGCTATAATTTTCAGGAATAACGCATCACATGTTTGACCACGACGAATTAGATCCGAAGGACCTGAAGCGACGCGACTACCTGCTGAAATTGCTGTCGGTTGCATCCTTTAGTATGGCGCCAGCCGGGATTGCCCATTCTGCCTGGTGGAGCAGTTCACCTGAAAAACTGGACGAGAATAAATCGATCTACTCCCTGGCAGGAGAAGTCCGCGTGAATGGACAAAAAGCGAATCTGGATACGCGTATCGCCGCGGGCGACAGTGTCGCCACGGTTGGCAGGGGTGAGGTTACCTTTGTCGTCGGTGGTGATGCCTTCATCATGCGTAATAACAGTGAAATGGAAATCGAGGGCAATGGCTTTTTCGTCAGTACGCTGCGCCTGATCAGCGGTGGTTTGTTATCGGTTTTTGCACCGCGCAGCAGCAGTGAATCGCTTGCCATGCAGACTACGACCGCAACCCTGGGTATACGCGGTACCGGTGTCTACATGGAGGTCGAGCCGGAATTGACCTACCTGTGCACCTGCTACGGGCAGGTGGCGCTGGCATCCAGCCAGGACCCGAACGACAGCGCTATTTTAACGGCCAAATATCATGATGTTCCCAAGTATATTTCCAACACGGCCAGCAATGGTTCGCGCATACGCGAAGCGCCGGTGATAAACCATAGCGATGTCGAACTGAAGCTGCTCGAGGCGATAGTCGGCCGCGATGTGCCGAAGGGATTCGACAGCAAAGAAAGAAAACAATCCTACAAAAAGTAAGGCTTGGCTCCCTGGCCCGCCTGTAACTGTTTACTTCAGCCCGTACAGGGATCGAGTCTGCGAGAAATAGGTCGCTACATTGCGCAGTATTTCATTCGCGCGCTCCAGTTTTCGAATCTCTTGTCGTAGCTCGTTGATCAAGTCCTGATCCGGACTGCGGGCGGGATTTTGCTCTTCCGTGAATTTTTCCTGGCGGCACTGGATTGATTCAAGCTTGCGATTAATCTTGCTGTTGATGGATTGCATCGCGCTGGTTAGTTCAGAATCCGGTGCCGCAGAATCTAGCCTGCTCGCTTGACCGGGGGAAGCCGTAGTAATCATATTTTTCTCCTGCAAAGTTTTCGAGATTGGAAGTTAAACAAGCTACTGGTCTGTTCTTTCCGGGTTTCCTTGTGACAATTGCGACCATCATCCAGACCACCTCGATGGTTCACTACCAGGCATGTTCTGCATGCAGGAAAGATAATGCCCCGCTATTCCATCGATCAGGGTGAAAGCTGGAAATTGTAGGAATAGCCCCGGTAGTGATGCTGTGCTGCGCTCACCTTGGCCTGCGTGAATGCGTTACAAAACTGTCTGAAAAAATTGATGGCTTTAAAAACTGAAATCATGATTGTCTTAACTCCTGTGCAAATAAGCTGGTCGAATGTTTATCCAATGTTTCGCTAAATGGTCGAGCGGGTTATTCAGGCGGCATCCTGATCTATAGCCGCTGTGCGACCCGGCCGAACCGGGTTTTCGATGTCCTTGCAGCCAGATCCTGAATCATCGGATCGACCCTCACCGGGAGCAACCAGATAGCGGATATGATTGCTGGCCTCCTTTCCCTCTGCCCCGTTCTGGGGCGTTTTTCGCCATGGCCAGGCAGATGGTCCGAGGCGTAGCGCATCGAATGAATAGCCATATTCTTCGACCTTTTCCCGTCCCATGCCCAGTAGCACTGAGTTTACCCTTGCCTTTGCGGTGGCTTCGAAGGCCCGCTGCAGCGGCCTTATTATTCTGCTGATGGTATTCATAATATTTATCCCCTAAGCTAATCGGCGTTGGTATCGCAGCTCGCCCGAACTGTTTCCAGACACGCCAGATAGTCCCGATACTAGGAGGGACTAGCGGCGCTCACAAACGAGTAATTGTTAACCACCAGGTAAGTAAACCTAATCCGTAGGCAAATGATCGAGAATCTACCATTCAGTGCATTACGCGTACTCGAAAGCGCGTCCCGACACTTGAGTTTCAAGCGCGCCGCAGAAGAGCTTTTCATCTCGCCTGCGGCCGTCAGCCAGCAAATCAAGACGCTTGAGCATCAGCTCGGGGTAAAGTTGTTTCATCGTCATAGCAGAAGTTTGTCTCTGACCCAGGAAGCGAAAGCTGGCCTGCCTGCACTAAAACAGGGATTCGAGAAACCCACCGAATCGGTGCAGCAGATACGCGGGAGCGACGAAGATTCGACGCTTACCGTATGGATGGCACCTTCGTTTGCCGCAAAGTGGCTGATCCCGCGCCTGCACCGGTTTTACCAGGCCCACCCCGGCATCGACCTGAACATATCGGCCAGCCGCAAGCTGGTGGACTCAAATGCCTCCAGCAGAACCATCCCGGTGGAAAACTTTGAACGAGACAATGTCGACATCGCCATACGCTTTGGTAAAGGCGATTATCCGGGATGCCGCGTGGACAAGCTGTTCTCTATAGTCGCCGTGGTGCTTTGCAGTCCCGGCTTGCTGCAAGGTGAGCACCCGATAAAACGG
>CAXBMV010000503.1:0-3136 GCA_963976575.1 uncultured Gammaproteobacteria bacterium
CGATGATCAGCATTAACACGATGCCGTAAAGCATGGGGATGACTTCCCGGCCCGCCATGCGCAGCGACTCCCGACGCGAGTAAGGTCCCGGATTGAGGATCGCGTAGCCGAGGCGCAGCCCCGCCGCCCCGCTAAAAATAATCGCGGTCAACTCGAAGGCGCCGTGACCTATGACGAAGGGGTAAAAGGTATCGACGTAATCCAGCCGGGTGAGGTGGCCGGCGACGCTGCCGAGGAAGAGACCGTTAAACAGTAATACCAGCAGCGTGCCGAGGCCAAGCAGTAAGCCACCGGCGAAACAGCGAAAGGCGACGCTGATATTATTCTTGATGTAAAAACCGAACATATAAATATCGGTTTCGGCCTCGCGCTCGCGTCCCAGCTTGCGCGCTTCGGGGTCATACATTTGCTCCACCTGGCGTACCTGCGAGCCATCCATCACGCTGTACACCGCCTCTTCATCGAGGTAAATCCAGGCACCGCCGACCAGCGCGGGCAGCAGAAAAATCAGCAGCGCCGCAAGTATGTAAAATCGATGGCGGTAAATCGCCAGCGGAAAGCCGCGCCGCAGGAAGGCGTAAATATTAAGCCGCGACTCGGAGCGATAGCGGTAAAGCTCGCGGTATAGTTGCATCACCAGCTTGTTCAGGCGATCAACCAGCGCCGGTTCGTACTGGCGCTCCTTGGCCAGCGCCAGTTGCTGGCACAGCAGCAGGTAATGCCCGGCCAGCAGCTTGCTGTTATCAGCCTGGGCCGGTTTCAGCAGGCATTCCTCGACGTTTTGCCATAGCGCGCGATGCTGTAATTCGAAGGCCTGCTGCTTCATCGCACACCCAGGTACCAGGCGCCGATGCGGTGCAGCCTTTCGACCCCGTCTTCGCCCGCTTCGTGGGTTACACCCTGCAGGATTTGCGCCAGTTCCTGTTGCCGCGGCTGCGATAGTTGTTTACTGCGCTGGAGGAAATTGATGATCGAGGTTTGCTCGCTGCGGTGCAGCAGCAGCGGTGGCGCCAGCGGCAGGATATCTTCCACTGCGGCCGTTGGCGCTGACTCCCTGACGCTGATCACCAGGGTGCCAGCGGCGAGGTCACCGAGCCGCTGAAAGCGCCTGTTGGAAAGCATGCAAACCACACCGGCAAGATAAAACAATGGTAGAAAATCGATGCTGCGTAGCAGGTTACGCACCAGCGAACTGCCGAAACTGACCGGGGTCAGGTCATCATGGATTACAGCAATACCCATGGCCTGCTTGCCGGGGGTCTGGCCATTGCGGAAAACTTCGAAGAGTACCGGGTAAAACCATTCGATCAGGAACAGGGATATCAACCAGAAACCGGCACCCAGCTTGCCGAATGGGATAGCAGCCAGCGAAATCAGAAAGAATAGCAGGCCGCGGATGATAAAATCGATGGCGAAGGCGAAGAAGCGCGGAACCGGTCCGACCACCTGGGCTTCGAGTGCTATGCCGCCCGGAATTTCAACCCGGTATCTAGTGTCGAGCAACTATAAGGCCTAGTCGGCCAACGTCTGGGCTTCCGCACCAAACAGGCGCGTATACACCATCGAAAAGGCCAGCACCGACCAGGGTATCGTCCAGATCCAGGCTATGCCCAGCGTGAATACAGCGAGCATGTTGATCAGCGATAGCAACCAGAGGAAGCCGAAGAAGCGAAACCAGACCCGCGTGATCGCCTTGCGCGATGTTTCCAGCGCCTGCCAGATCGACAGATTCTTTTCGACGATTAACGGCATCGCGTAGATATAGGCGAACATCAGGTAAATACCCGGTAATACCAGCAGTATCATGCCCAGCATCACCAACAGGGTTTGTAGCAGATAGGCAAAAAACAACTTGGGTACCGCGCCGAAATGGCGGAAGACTTCGCCGGCTGAAACCGGTTTTTTATATTCGTGGCGGATCGCCATGATCATGATGGCGAGCATCATCGGCAGCGCCAGTGCAGTGATTACAACCTGGAAGACGAGACCGAGGATAGACAGTACCTGTTCGTCCGCTCCGGTAGCGACCAGCGCGGCAACCAGCAGGGCGAAGGCGATACCGGCACCAATAAAAACAAGGAGGTAAAGCAGCGTCGCGATATGGCATTTGAGCTTGAACCCCTTCAGCCCGCGCCAGGCGTCACCGAGGGTTTGTAGCATGCCGATTTCGATATTGCCGGCAATGGCGTCTTCTATGGAACCTCCAGCCCGTTCCGAAGATTCTTCCCTACCGAGGTCGGCCTGTGGTGCCGCATAGATGTCGTTCATGTCTAACTCCTTGAATCTCTGGACAAATCCTAGCTGATTATAGCAGGATGTTGAGACAACGCCTGCGCCAGCAGCAGCATCACGATTGTAGCCGCGTGGCTGCCTCGAATGCAGATCATTTTAGCGGCAGGTTGTAGTCTCTTGCTTCCTGCATAATCCAGTCTCTGAAGGTCATCACCGCGGGAATCGATTCGATATCCTGCGGGTAAATCAGGTAGTAACCATAGTCGCTCAACCGCACCGATTCGTACTGGTAAAGCCGCCCGGCCTGCACTTCGTCTGCCACCAGCGAATCGTACAGTGCTATGCCCTGCCCATCCATAACTGCCTGCACGCGCACATTGGGGTCAGGGATGACCAACTTATGCGGACCCGGTGACCAGGCGATCCCCGCCGCGCTGAACCAGTCGTTCCAGGCGCGGCTGTCGTCGTGGTCGTGCAGCAGGGTCTGCTGGCTGAGCACGGATTCTATGCCCTCGGATTCGATGATTCTGCCGATCTCCGCGTTGCTCGTCAGCATCGCCGCACAGGGGAATATCAACTCCACACGCATATTCCGGTCCTGCCAGCCACCCCTGCCCCAGCGCACCGCGAGATCCAGATCATTACCCGACAAATCGCTCAAATCGAGCAGTGGTTGTATACGCAGGCCGACGTCGGCGTGGCGCGTAATAAAAGTCATCAGGCGCGGGGACAGCCACCGTGAGGCAAAATAAGTCGCCATGCCTATCGTAATCTGTCCACTGTCGCGCCGCCGCAGCCTGAGAATTTCACCTTCCAGTCCCGTGAATGCCTGCCCGGCGCTTTGCAACAACTCCCTGCCCTGGCGCGTCAATGCAAGTGTTCTTCCACCCCGGGTAAACAACTC
>CAXBMV010000504.1:0-3130 GCA_963976575.1 uncultured Gammaproteobacteria bacterium
GAAACGAGACTGGTAACCGATAGACCACTGGTCATCGTCGAGACCGAGTTGCGCTGCCAGAAGCTTCGCGCTTTTCTCACATTGCTGCTGGTAAGGGTCGCCGCGATCGATGTTTTCCTGCGGCAGTCCGTGAAACGACATCAACAGGTGGCGCTGACGTTCGCGCCAATGTTGCCTGACCGACCCGGCCAGGGCTTCGATATAAGCGGGGTGATCGTGGTAGTAGCCGATGAATTCCAGTTCGGGGGTGTAGCCCGACTGGTTCATCAGGCTTTTCAGGTGTTTATAAGTGGTCGCGGTGGTGGTGACCGAGTATTGCGGATAAAGCGGTAACACCACCAGCTTTTCCACGCCATCCAGCTGCAGGCTCTTTAACTGAGTCGCGAAGTCCGGATTGCCATAGCGCATCGCAAGTAGCACCTGGCAGCGCTCGCCCAGCAAACTCTGTAGCCCAAGCTGTTGTTGCCTGGCGATGGCCAGCAATGGCGAACCCTGTTCGCCCCACACCCGGCTATAGGCTTGCAGCGTCTTGCCACTGCGCAATGGCAGGATAATGCCATAGAGTAGCGGTAGCCAAAGCAGGCGCGGCAACCTGACCACCAGCGGGTCTGAGAGAAACTCGCGGAGAAAACGTTTCACCGCGTTGCGATCGAGGCTGTCCGGGGTGCCGAGATTGGTCAATAGTAGGGCGGTTTTACTGGGCATTTGTTATTGTGGGCCTGAAAAACTGGATCAGTTTAGTCGCCCATCTGGATATTGTCACTGCATCGCTGACAGGCAAACATTTGAATCAGGGCGTGTAGGCTTAGTTTCAAATCGAAAAGCAGCAATCAATATAAAATATAAACTGAAAAACTCGAAAATGAGGCTTGACAAGCAGAAGATATACACACGCCCGCGAAGGCCGGAAGGCTGACGCCATATTTACGACATGAGGATTGATTAAAAATCAACCACTCTCTCAAGTCATTGAAATATAAAGAAAAATAAAATGGTCGAAATTTTGAGCAATCTAATCCAACCTCAGTGAAAATGCGGCTCGTAGAGGTCTGTAGGCATTTCATCCACAGACTTATCCACAGAAAATGTGGATAAAAGCATTTGTTGCGATTTCTTAATAATTTAGCTTTCACTTACTAGAATCGGGATTAACTATGTGCGCTAAGTGAACCTCGAAAATTAGCACCTGATTTTGCCTGGTCAGGCTGAGTCCTGACTGTAAATCGAGTAAGATAAACTTTTCTTGCCGAGTAAGCTCAGTGCCCCCGAATCGATTCGCTAGTTTTGCCATAGCGGTACCCCTTTACAAGATTTTTGACTACCGAATCGACGCCGACGATAGCGCGCAACCGGGTACTCGCTATCGCCTGCCGTTTGCCGGACGGGTGAAAACCGGTCTGTTGCTCAGCAGTAGCGATAGCAGCGAGCACGATCCCCAGCGCATCAAAGCGGTGTTGCAGCGACTCGATGACAGCCCGGTCATCTCCGCACACATGCTCGAACTGACCCGGTGGATGGCCGATTACTATTTGCAGCCCCTCGGCGAGGTATTGTTCCAGTGCCTGCCGGCAACCCTGCGCGCTGCCAGCGCGGAAAAACCGACCAGAGTGAAAATCTGGCGCCTCGTCGACACTTCCCCCGAGGATCTCGCAGCGCTGGCGCGTCGATCGCCGCGACAATATGAATTGAGTCAGGCTTTGTCGGTAACAACGCTGGGTCTGAACGCAGCGCAATTAAGAGAAATCAATGCCAACTGGCATGGCTTGATCAAGGCGCTGGAAGGCAAAGGCCTGGTCGTCTGGGAATGGGCGGATAACGCATCAGCGGGAAATACAGCCGCGAGCATGCCGCAGCTCAGCCCCGAGCAAGATGCCGCGTTGACGCAAATCGAGGATCGCTGCGACGCTTTCTCGGTGCATTTGCTCGACGGTGTCACCGGCAGTGGCAAGACCGAGGTATATCTTCGCCTGATTCAGTCTCGTCTTGCCGCAGGCTTCCAGGTGATTTATCTGGTGCCGGAAATCGGCCTGACCAACCAGTTGATCGAGCGAGTAATCCAGCGTTTCGGTGAACGTTTTGCCATTTCCCATTCGGGTTTGACCAATCTGCAGCGCTATCGCGCCTGGGACAGGTTTCGCCGCGGTGAAGTCTCGATCATGCTGGGTACCCGCTCCAGCCTGTTTTCACAATGCGATAATCTCGGCCTGATCATCATCGATGAAGAGCACGATGATTCCTATCGCCAGCAGGATGGCATACGCTACCACGCGCGCGATGTGGCCATCATGCGCGCACAGATGCTCGATATTCCGATACTGCTGGGGTCGGCGACGGCATCGCTGGAAACCCTGGGCAACTGCGATCGCGGTCATTATTTTCGCTACCGCCTCGACCACCGTCCCACGCGTCATGCCCCGGCGAGGCTTAGTTTGCTGGATGTACGCAATAGCCGTTTCGAATTCGGCTGCTGCAGCCGGCTATTCGAAAAAATCGATCAGCATCTGGAAGCTGACGGGCAGGTCCTGATTTATCTGAACCGACGGGGTTTTGCGCCGGTGGTGATGTGCCACGAATGCGGCTGGCAAGCCAACTGCGAAAACTGTGACGCGCGCCTGACCCTGCACCAGTCGGTGCAGCAAATGCTTTGCCATCACTGCGGTTTCACGCTGGATTTGCCGAAAGCCTGCCCCTCCTGCGGTCACGATGAAATAAAGCATTACGGCGTGGGAACCGAGCAGCTCGAACGCGGCCTGCAGCAGCGCTACCCGGATACACCGGTGCTGCGCATCGACCGCGACAGTATCGCCACCCGCGAAGACTTTAAAGCGCGTCTGCAACAACTGCAGCGCGGCGAACCCTGCATCATGATTGGAACGCAAATGATCGCCAAGGGGCACGACTATCCGGCCATCACGCTGAGTATTATTATCGACGCCGATCAGGCCCTGTTCAGCGCTTCCTATCGCGCCAGCGAGCGCCTGATACAAACCGTTTTCCAGGTGGCGGGGCGTTCGGGACGCGGTGAACGCGCCGGCGAGGCAGTGCTGCAAACCCGCTTCCCCGAACACCCGCTGATGCAATCGTTGTTGCGGCGTAGTTATCGCCAGATAGCCGAAGAATTGCTGGCGGA
>CAXBMV010000505.1:0-3128 GCA_963976575.1 uncultured Gammaproteobacteria bacterium
CGGCAACCAGGTTTTTGATCGATACGTGCGGCTTGTTACCGGCGAGCGCGTCGAGTTGTTCGATGGTGATATCTTCGGCAATCGCCGCGGCCTGGCGGGTGACTTCGTCGACCGACATGACCCCTTCGACATTGCCGCCGTGGTAGCCGCGTACTTTTTCCTTATCACTCATCAATGAGCTCCCAGGTAAGCGTCGATTACCAGTTGATTATTCTGAATTTCATCGGGTGTGCCCTGCGCCAGCATTTCGCCGTGGGCAAGGCAGTAAATATTCTCGGCCATGTTCATGATGACGCGCATATTGTGCTCGATGATGAACAGGGTAATACCGAATTCGCTGTTGGCACGCTTGAGCCGGTCGATGAGGCCATTGATCAGCGTCGGGTTGATGCCGGCTGTAGGCTCGTCGAGCAACAGGCAGGTAGGTTCATTCATCAGGGCCATCGCGAACTCGAGCAGTTTTTGCTGGCCGAACGACAGGTCGCCGCTTTCCAGCAAACGCTTTTCGTAGAGGCCGACAAAGTCGAGCAAGTGATCGGCGCGTTCGTAGTCTTCCGGGGTAAAGGTTTTCAGCGCATCCCAGATTTTCATCTTGCGATGCGGCAGCGATATCAGCATGTTCTGTACGCAATTCATCGCACCGTAAATGCGCGTCTGCTGAAAGGTACGCAACAAACCTCGACGCGCGATTTGCTGAACCGACAGCTCGGAGATTTCATTGCCTTCAAACTTGATCGAGCCTTCGTCGATGGGGTGATAGCCGACGATGGAATTAAACAGCGTCGTCTTGCCCGATCCGTTCGGGCCAATCAGGCCGGTTATGGTACCCGTGGGAACGCTGAGCGAAACATCGCGGTTGGCGATGACACCACCGTAAGACTTGGAGACTTTCGATATCTCAATAATACTGCTCATTGTGCCTGCTCCGCGGTCTTGGCCGACTTGTCTTCGACACGGATGCCAAACCAGTGGGGGTACCTGTGCATCAGGTAACCCATGACGCCATCCTGGAAATACACCACGGTGACAACAATGAGAGCGCCCAGCGCAACCCACTGCCAACCAAGTAGATAGTTCCAGGTAATTTCCTTGAACAGGTGAAACAGGATTGCACCGACCACCGGACCCCAGAGGGTACCCTTACCGCCGAGGAGCACGCAGACCACCATGAAGATACCCAGGTTGATGGTTTGATAGGCTGTTTCCAGCGGTTCGAAATGGATTAACTGGAAAGCCGATATACCACCGGCCATGCCGATGAAAAAAGCAGCCATCGCCCAGGTATAGAGCTTGTAGCGCAAGGTATGTATGCCCATCGCATCGGCTTTTTCCTCGTCGTCGCGAATCGCGTTGATGGCGGCACCGAAGCGCGTTCCGTACAACCACTTGACGAATAAAAAGACGCTGATGCCGACCGCAGCGAAGAGAAAATAGAAGTAAATCTTGCCGGTATCGAGATCACCCGGGTATACCGGTAAGGCGATACCCTGACCGCCGCCGACCCAGTCCCAGTTGGATACCAGTTCACCGGCGGCTATGGCGACGCCGAGTGTACCTATCGCAAAATAAGGTCCGCGCAGGCCGAAGGTTAACAGGCCGATAATCACCGCGCTGATCGAGCAGAAAATACCGGCACCGAGAACACCGAGAAACATACCGCCGAAATACTGTGCGTCGGTAAACTTGTAAATACCACCACCGGCTGCGTTGGTGTAGTCACCGACATCGTAAACCATGCCGATCGCGATCAGCGCTGCCACGTACATGCCGGTACCGTAAAAGAAAATATTGCCCAGCGAGTTATAACCCATTTGCCCACCGGTCATATCCCAGGTCAGCGCGACTATAATCATCAGCCACAGCGTCGCCAGCTGGGTACCGTAATCGGGGAAGGCGAAGGGTGAAATAAAGCTGAACGCCAATATCACCGAGTAAAGTATGATTTTGTTTTTTGCCATGCTCATATCGCCTATTTTAAAACCTGGCGATTACGCCGTTGTTGTATCAGACGATAGAGCAGCACCAGTAACAGCAGCATGACGGCTACCGCCTGCTGGTAACCAATGCCGAAAATATGCGCGCCGTATTGCTCCAGAGCACCTATGCCAAGACCCGCTGCGATTACGCCCGGCAGGTTGCCAAGGCCAGCCGCGGTGACTATGACGAAGGCACGAATCGAGTAGGAAATGCCGTAGAAAGGCTGCACCAGCCAAACCATGACGATGATTGCACCGGCAGCACCGCAGATCGCCGAGTTCAGCGAAAAAGTAAAGGCATAAACCTTCTCGGTATCAATGCCGAGCACGCGTGCCGCGCGGGCGTCCTGCGCGGTAGCGCGGATCGCCTGTCCCATGCGGCTGGACTTCATGAAAATGATTACCGCAACAGCGAGACCGGTGGCCATAAGTACACCAATCAGCTTGGCGATGGGTATATCGATAAAGCCATCGAAGAAATGCAAGGTGGGATAGCCAAGGTCGACGCTTTGCGTATCCGAGCCGAACATCAGGTTGAGAATTTGCGCCATCATGATGGCGAGACCGAAGGTTGCCAGCAGCGAGGTGAACAGGTCACGCTCGATAACACGGGAAATCACCAGTTTGTAAATAACCCAGCCTATGCCCCACATGACAATAAAGGCCGCGGGTACACCCAGCAACGCCGGAATGCCATTTTGATCCAGCCACCAGGCAACATAGCCACCGGATATTACGAAATCACCCTGGGCCAGGTTTTTAACATTCATTACACCCCAGACCAGCGCCAGCCCGTAGGCGGCGAGCGCGAATAACGCGCCGATCATGATTCCGTCGAGAATTATTTTCAAATTCACAATCGGGAATTCGAATAACAGCGAGATATTACCGAGAATTTGATCCATGGAATTTTATTCAGTTATCGATTGAAATAATAAGCACCAGGGCAACAGCGCTGCTGTCACCCTGGTGATTCTCATCGATCTTTAAAGACTAGTTACGCGGCCAGTTAAGCTTGTGCGACGCGAACTTCGACGGCGCTACCACATTGTATTCACCTTTCTGGATCTGACGTAATACCATCGGCTTGGCGATGTTGTTGCCGGCCGAGGAAAACTTGATGCCACCGTAAAAGGTCATCATGTCAGTCGC
>CAXBMV010000506.1:0-3110 GCA_963976575.1 uncultured Gammaproteobacteria bacterium
ACGGTGAACGGTGTCGACACCATCCTCGAGGTTTTCATTCTGGATTTTGACCAGGACGTGTACGGCAAAAGCGTCGAGGTCGAATTTCTGCATAAGATTCGTGACGAAGAGAAGTTCGACTCACTGGAAGAATTAACCGTCCATATCGCGCGCGATATCGACAAGGCAATGGCCTTTTTTAAACGAGAACCGAGTTTTGGCTGATTACAAATCCACTCTGAACCTGCCCGACACCGAATTCCCGATGCGCGGCAACCTGGCGAATCGCGAACCCGAGCGCCTGCAGAAATGGCAGGACAGCAAGCTCTACGAAAAAATTCGTGCGGCGCGCGCCGGTAGCAAGCGCTATGTGCTACACGATGGCCCGCCTTACGCCAACGGCGACATTCATATCGGCCACGCGGTTAACAAGATTCTCAAAGACATGATCGTCAAGGCGCGCACGCTCAACGGCGAAGACGCGCCCTACGTGCCCGGCTGGGACTGCCACGGCTTGCCCATCGAGCATCAGGTGGAAAAGAATATCGGCAAGGCCGGGGTGAAGGTCGACTTCGATGAATTTCGCCAGGCTTGCCGCGATTACGCGATGAAACAAATCGACAGGCAAAAAATCGATTTCATCCGCCTCGGCGTACTCGGCGACTGGGAAAATCCCTACCTGACAATGAACTACGACACCGAGGCGAATATTGTGCGCGCGGTCGGCAAGATCATCGACAATGGCCACGTCATCAAGGGTGACAAACCGGTGCACTGGTGTACCGACTGTGGCTCGTCGTTGGCCGAAGCCGAGGTCGACTACAAGGACAAGGCGTCACCCGCCATCGACGTGCGCTTCGCCGTGGTCGACGAAGACGCCTTCATCGGCGCGTTGCACAGCGCTCCGGACCACCCCGGCGAAGGCCCGATGTCGGTAGTGATCTGGACTACCACACCCTGGACGCTACCCGCCAACCTCGCGGTGTCGCTGAATCCGAAGCTGGATTACGTGCTGGTTCAGGCGAAAACCGAGCAAGGCTATGAACGCCTGCTTGTCGCCGAGGCCCTGATGAAAGATTCGATGGCGCGTTACGGCATCGAAGATTACAAGGTTGTCGCTTACGGTGCCGGCGAACTGCTAGACCGCCAGCGCCTGCGCCACCCTTTTTATGATCGTGAATCGCTGATGGTGATCGGCGATCACGTCACCCTCGAAGCCGGTACCGGTGCGGTGCACACGGCACCCGGCCACGGCCAGGATGACTTCGTCATCGGCAAGCAATACGGACTCGAAGTTTACAATCCGGTCGGCGGCAACGGTTGCTTCCTGCCCAGCACCGAATTGTTTGCCGGCGAACACGTATTCAGCGCCAACGACCATGTCATCGAGGTATTGAAAGAAAACAATGCCTTGTTGCACGTGGAAAAATTCATGCATTCCTACCCGCACTGCTGGCGCCACAAGACACCGATTATCTTTCGCGCCACGCCGCAATGGTTCATCAGCATGGAAAAGGCCGGCCTGCGCGATCTCGCCATGGCGGAAATCAAGAAAGTGCGCTGGGTGCCCGGCTGGGGCCAGGCGCGCATCGAAAGCATGATCGGAAACCGACCCGACTGGTGCATTTCGCGCCAAAGATACTGGGGCGTGCCCATCCCGCTATTCATCCACCACGAAACCGGGGCGATGCATCCTGATACCGCAGACCTGATTGAACAGGTGGCAAAGCGTATCGAAGCGGGTGGCATCGAGGCATGGTTTTCACTGGAAGCCAGCGAACTTCTCGGCGACGCAGCGAAAGAATACGTCAAGCTCAGCGACACCCTCGATGTCTGGTTTGATTCCGGCACCACTCATTACAGCGTGCTGCAACAGGATGATCGCTTCAATTTTCCGGCCGACATGTACCTCGAAGGCTCGGATCAGCACCGCGGCTGGTTTCACTCCTCGTTACTGGCTTCCTGCGCGATGCACGGACAGGCGCCTTACCGTCAGGTACTGACGCATGGCTTCACCGTCGATGCAAAGGGTATGAAAATGTCCAAGTCGGTGGGCAACGTGATCGCACCGATCAAGGTCACCAATACGCTCGGCGCCGATATCCTGCGGCTTTGGGTGGCGTCTACCGATTACTCCGGCGAAATGACAATTTCCGACGAAATCCTCAAGCGCACCGCCGACTCTTACCGCCGTATCCGCAATACGCTGCGCTTCCTGCTGGCCAATACCGATGGTTTCGAACCCGGCAAAAACCTGGTGCCCGCCGGCGAGTTGCTGGCGCTGGATCAGTGGATAGTCGCGGAAACGCTGAAACTGCAACTGGAATTGCAGGGACTCTACGATAACTACCAGTTCCATCACGCCATCCAGAAAATTCATAACTTCTGCTCGGAAACCCTGGGCGGCTTTTATCTGGACGTGATCAAGGATCGCCAGTACACCACGCAACGCGATTCGCTGGCGCGACGTTCCTGTCAGAGCGCGATGTTTCATGTACTCGAGGCGATGACGCGCTGGATCGCGCCGGTGCTCAGTTTTACCGCAGACGAAGTCTGGGAAAACATGCCCGGTGAACGCGAAGACCTCGGCGTCTTTATCGCCGAATGGTATACAGATCTGTTTGAATACTCGAACCCATCGATAGCCCCGGAGAGCTGGGATGCGCTGGAACTGGTCAGGGCAGAAGTCAGCAAGACGCTGGAAAACCTGCGCCAGCAGGGCAAGATCGGCTCCAGTCTCGATGCCGAAGTGACGCTCTACACCGAGCAGTCGCTGATCGATCAACTGCAGCCGATCAGTTCCGAATTGCGCTTCGTGCTGATTACCTCCGCTGCAAGCATGTCGCCCATCAGTGACGCGCAACAGGCGGATGCAGTCACCCTGCCGAATGGCCATAAACTGGTGGTAGCGGCGCTTGCCAGCGAACACGCCAAGTGTGTGCGCTGCTGGCATCACCGCGAAGAGGTAGGTAGCCACGAAACCCACCCCGAACTTTGCGGGCGTTGTATCGACAATATCGAAGGTGATGGAGAGCAGCGCCACTTTGCCTGACAGGCCAGGTTGCGCTGAATTTGATCATGCAGGATTACAACCCGACACGATGGTTATGGCTCAGTGCTCTGGTGATTCT
>CAXBMV010000507.1:0-3109 GCA_963976575.1 uncultured Gammaproteobacteria bacterium
TAACAGCGCTTCAGCCTTTACCAGTTTTTGTTCCTGCAAATCGATTATAGGCTGGTAGTAGATCTCGAACTGATTCCCCGCAATCGCCAGCCTGAGGTCATTGATCATGCTGCGCTTGCGTTGCGCCTGCTGCTGAAACTCCGGTGTGAAGAACTGATAGCGATTACGCCCTAGCGCCTTGGCCGCGTACATCGCCTGATCGGCATTTTTCTGCAGCTCCAGTGCGTCTTCGGAATCCCCCGGGCAAAAGGTTGTACCAATGCTGGCGCTCAGGTAAATCACTTCGTCTCCGAGCTGAAACGGCCGGGTAAGCTGGTCGAGTATTTCCTGGCAAACACGCTGCACCGACAAAATATCCGTAATGTCGCCAAGGATTATGGTGAATTCGTCGCCACTGAGACGGGAAACGGTATCGACTTCACGGACAGCATTTTTCAATCGGTAGGAGGTTTCAATCAGTAGCAAATCGCCCATATCGTGGCCGAGGGAATCGTTGACTTCCTTGAAGCGGTCCAGGTCGATGTATAACAATGCCAGCGAATGCCCGTTTCGGCGGCATGCGATGATTTCCTGTCCTAGCTTGTGCAGGAATAGATTGCGGTTGGGCAGATTGGTCAGCGAATCAAAATTTGCCTGCTTCCAGATGATGCTTTCGCTTTGCTTGCGTTCGGAAATATCGCGAATATAGGCGTTGAATTCTTGAAGCCCTGGTGCGTCCACCAGTGAGATGGATAGTTCCACAGGGAATTCACGTCCGTCGCGGTGTAAGGCGTCGATCTCGATGAGGCGGTTAATGACTGTGCCCTCGCCGGTTTGCAGAAAATTCTCCAATCCGCGGCAATGCGCTTCGCGGTGGCGAGGCGGCACGATGATTTGTTCGAGTTTTTTGCCTATTACCTGTTCGGCCGGCCAGCCAAAAATCATTTCGGCTTTTCGGTTCCAGCCGCTGATCAGACCATCGAAATCCATTTGTACCATCGCGTCGATAGAGGAATCGAGGAAAGCGGTGAATTTCTGTCGCTGCGCCTCTATGGTCTGTTGCTGCTGCCGAAGCCTTGTCTGCAATTGCAGGAACAGTTCATCTTTGTCGCTGCTTGCTTTCATTTTTCGGATATACCTGTGCGAACCGAGAGTATAGTTGCAATTCGGCAGCACACAGGCAAAAAAAACCCGGCTACAGGAGCCGGGTTTTGAGGGAGGTCAGCTTCAGGCGACGAAACTGGTTTCTATCGTCTTGAAAGCATTTTTTTCTATCTGGCGAATGCGCTCGGCGGATACGCCGTATTCGTCGGCGAGTTCGTGTAGCGTCGCCTTGGGTTCGTTCAACCAGCGTCGCGTCACAATCGCTTTGCTACGGTCGTCCAGATCCCCCATCGCCTTACCCAGTATTTGCAGGTTATTGGCAGTCGAATCCTGTGACTCGAGCAGCATTTCCGGCGAAGGATTATGCGAAGGCAGCGAATTGACGGGTGCCTGGTAGGCGCTGTCGTCGTCATCATCGTTGCTCATGTCGAAGCCAATGTCATGATTATTCAGACGGTTTTCCATCTCCATAACATTTTCGCGACTGACACCCAGGGTTTCGGCGACGTGGTCGATTTCTTCTGACTTGAACCAACCAAGACGGGTTTTCTGGCTGCGCAGTTTGAAGAAAAGTTTGCGCTGTTCCTTGGTGGTCGCGACCTTGACGATACGCCAGTTTTTCAGCACGAATTCGTGGATTTCAGCCTTGATCCAGTGCACCGCGAAGGAAACCAGGCGTACACCGACTTCCGGACGAAAACGTTTCACCGCTTTCATCAGTCCGATGCTGCCTTCCTGAATCAAGTCGGCAACTGGGAGACCATAACCGCCATAATTGTTGGCTATCTTGATGACAAAGCGCAGGTGTGGCAAAACCAGCTTTTGTGCGGATTCGATGTTACCGGTTTCCTGTAAATCGGTGGCCAGGGCATACTCTTCCTCCGCGGTCAGAATAGGAATACTTCTGGCTGCCTGTATATAGGCTTCCAGATTACCACTGCCTTTTAACGCGGGCATGGTATTCAATGTACTAACCAGTTGCGTGCTCATAGTGCCTCTCCTGTGTAATTTTTAGCACTCCAGGTATTCGAGTGCCAGCTATTAGAACATAAAAGTTCAAATCAGTTCAAGTGCATTAGCAAATATTAATATAGTTGTAAAATCAAAGCACTACGGACCGATTCATGCTGGTTTTCGTTAACCTTTGAAGAGCGTTGAGGTTCAATTATTTCATCGATAAGGCACAACGGCGCTGCGTTTGAAATAGCTGTGCTCAGGAATCTGTCTGCTGCCTGAGACAGGGAAAAAAAGACAAAGTTGCATTGGTTTAACCTTGTGGTGTAGATAATCCCTGCTACCCATGCCAATGATTTGCTTGGTAAAATAGCGCCGCTCGTTGAGGTTTTTTTTACCCTGCTGACCCCGCCAGACGCTGTCCTGCACATTCACTGCTGAATGACGCTTCGAGGATAGTGATACCGGCGTCTGTTTCATCCAGTTTGCCAGCGCAGGGGTTGGCGGTATATAAACGCTACATTCAGCACAGGACTATCAGGTAACGACTATGGCTAGTGAAGTTGAGCAGGATCGATTTTCAATGAAATACATTAATCTGGCGCATACCCGTCTCGGTGCCCGGGCAGTTTTCGCCAGCGATGATTTTTTTGCGCCCTGTGAGCGCATGTTGCATACCGAAGCGGCGGTATTTATTCCCGGAAAATTCGACGACAACGGCAAATGGATGGACGGTTGGGAATCGCGGCGCAAGCGCACAGAAGGCTATGACTTTTGTATCGTCAAACTAGGCAGGGAAGGGGTAATCAAGGGTGTCGATATCGACACCAGTCATTTTCGCGGCAATCATCCGCCAGCCGCGTCTATCGATGCCTGCCTGAGTGAGGATGAAATACCCGGGGACGAAGCAAAGTGGACCACGATTCTGGAAGCTGTGAGCCTGCAGCAGGATAGTCATCATTTGCACGATATCGTAGATACCGGCTCCTATAGTCACCTGCGCCTGAATATTTACCCGGATGGAGGCGTTGCCCGCCTGCGGGTTTACGGTGTGCCCCAGTGCAACTGGGAA
>CAXBMV010000508.1:0-3102 GCA_963976575.1 uncultured Gammaproteobacteria bacterium
CCAGACTGCCCGACGAACGCGCCTGCTCCATCGCCTGGTTATAGGCGCTGTATAGCGCATTACTCTTTGCCGCGCAGGCCAGGTACACCACCGCCTGGGCTATCGCCAGTTCACCCTCGGGACTGCCCAGGCGCTCGAAGGTCTGCCAGCCATCGAGACAGAGTTCGAGAGCGCGCGGATCGGCAAGTCCAATATCTTCCACCGCCATGCGCACTACCCTGCGCGCGATATACTTGGTGTCGCAACCACCATCGACCATACGACAAAACCAGTAGAGCGCCGCGTCGGGATCGGAGCCACGCACCGACTTGTGCAGCGCCGAAATCTGTTCGTAAAATAAATCGCCTTTCTTGTCGAATCTGCGAATGCCCTGACTGGCAATTTCTCCCACCAGTTGCGCATCGATATGCTTCGCCTCTACCAGATCGCTGATGATTTCAAGGTATGTCAAGGCACGGCGCGCATCGCCATCGGCGCTGGCGACCAGCAGGGCGCAGGCATCATCGTCGATACTCAGTCCCAGCTTGCCCAGTCCCTGCTCCTCATCGCTGAGTGCTCGCCTGACGACTTTTTCGATTTCTTCGCTGGTGATCGGCTTCAGCACGTAGGTGCGCGTACGCGACAACAGTGCGTTGTTCAATTCGAAGGAAGGGTTCTCGGTTGTAGCGCCGACAAACAGGATGGTGCCGTCCTCGATATGCGGCAGAAAGGCATCCTGTTGCGCCTTGTTGAAGCGGTGCACCTCGTCGACGAATAACACGGTCAAGCCCTGGAATTGTCTCGCCTGCTCGATCGCTTCGCGGATATCCTTAACCCCGGCAAGCACCGCAGAAATGGTGATGAAGCGTGCGTCGGAGTATTCCGCAATGAGACGGGCTATGGTGGTTTTGCCGGTACCGGGTGGCCCCCAGAAAATCATCGAATGGAGGCGATTCGATGCGATCGCCTGGTGGAGTGGCTTGCCTTCGGCTAGCAAATGTGCCTGACCGAATACCTGCTCCAGCTTGCGTGGACGCATGCGATCAGCCAACGGCTGGTAGCCCTTTTCGGCGACAAATAAATCGTTCATATGACGCTGGCTTTAGCCTAGCCCCCTACCCCATAAACATCGACGCCGGCCGGCGGCACAAATTTAAAGGTTGCCGGATTGTGTACCACACCAACCCGCAGGTTTTCAAACACGATCTGGGTACTCTGACCAAAACTATCCTGCAGTTCCATTGCGCGTACCTCGCCGCCATCCATGCCGATAAATATGCGTGAATACTGCAGGTCGCTGGCGCGAGGTTGTAGTTCAACCCAGTAGAGAAATTTGCGTTGCCCGACTTCGCTAACGACGAACTCGTCGCTGACATTATTCTGTTTCATCAAGATCATGATCGGCGCCGAGGCCAGTCCGGAATCCATCGGCTTAACCGTGACCTGCTCGAGCTCTACGTCGTAGACCCACAACTCCTTGCCATCGGCGATGATTTTCTGCTCGAAGGGTTCGCGATAAATCCAGGAAAACTTACCGGGCCGCTGTATGGCGACGCTGCCGCTACTCTGCTGTACAACGTTTTTTTCATCGTCCAGCTGGGTTTGCTTGAAATCGGCGCTAACGTTATCCATATTTTTCAACGCAGCGTTGAGGCGCTGTTCAGCCTCGGTGGCAAATGCCGGGTTTAATACCAGTAGCAAGGCGGTCAGGATCAGGTATTTCATGCTTAGTCCGTGGGTGGGGGTGGCGCCAGTACTTCGCGGCTGCCGTTGGACTGTACCATGGAGACCACACCCGAAGCTTCCATTTCCTCGATCATGCGAGCGGCGCGGTTATAACCAATCTTCAGGCGTCGCTGCACATAGGAAATCGAAGCCTTGCGGGTTTCGGTAACCACTGCTACAGCTTCATCGTATAGCGGGTCAGCCTCTTCGCCGCTGGAGTCACGCGGCTGTTCGCCGGGCAATACCACGGCGTTGGATTCTTCGAGTACATTGGCGATGTAATTGGGCGAGCCGGTTTTCTTGATTTCATTGATCACCGCATGCACTTCGTGATCATCGACAAAGGCGCCATGCACCCGCTCCGGCACGCTGGTTCCGGGCGGCAGGTAGAGCATGTCGCCGTGTCCTAGCAGAGTTTCGGCGCCCATTTGATCAAGGATGGTGCGCGAATCAATCCGGTGATAACGTCCACCGAAGGACGCTGCGTCGCCAGCAACAAATGCAGCCCCGAGGCGCGCGCTTTTTGTGCCAGCCTGGCGATCAATTCCTCCACCTTCTTGCCCACCACCATGATCATATCGGCAAATTCATCCACCACCACGACGATATAGGGCAGCGTTTCCAGTTCATCCGGCTGGGCATCCGGGTAGAGCAGCAATTGTTTCTTGTCGAACAAGGGGTCGAGTATCGGTTGCCCTGCTTCGCGGGCTTCCCTGACCTTGCGGTTGTAGCCCGAAATATTACGCACCCCGAGCGATGCCATTACCTTGTAACGGCGTTCCATTTCTGCAACACACCAGCGCAGCGCATTGGCGGCCTCTTTCATGTCGGTAACTACCGGCGCGATCAGGTGCGGGATACCTTCGTAAAGATTCAGTTCGAGCATCTTCGGGTCGATCAGGATCAGGCGCGCTTCTTCGGGAGTCGCCTTGAACAGGATGCTCAGCAACATCGCGTTAATCGCCACCGACTTACCCGCACCGGTGGTACCGGCAACCAGCAGATGCGGCATTTTCGACAGGTCTGCGACCACCGCTTCACCACTGATGTCTTTACCCAGCGCAAGCGTCAATGGAGAGGTGGAACGGTCGAAAGCCTCCGACTGGATGATTTCGCTAAGTGCAACCAGCTCACGGTTTTCGTTCGGAATTTCCAGTCCCATGACCGACTTGCCAGGGATGATTTCGACCACGCGCACGCTGATCACCGAGAGCGAGCGCGCCAGATCCTTTGCCAGGTTAGAAATCTGGCTGACCTTGACCCCCGGTGCCGGGGTGATTTCAAACCGGGTGATAACCGGGCCGGGGTGTACCGATTCGACCTGTACCTCGATACCGAAATCGAGCAGTTTGTGTTCCAGCTGTTGCGACATGGCTTCCAGCGCCGACTTGCTATAAC
>CAXBMV010000509.1:0-3098 GCA_963976575.1 uncultured Gammaproteobacteria bacterium
CTATCCGCGCCAGCTATGGTCTACCCGCGCAGGGTGGTTGGGCGTTCAGTATCTATGACGAGCACACTGGCGATGGTTTGAGCCCGGTGCTGAGCGGTAACAGTTATGCGCAGGGTGTCGCTGGTACCCGCGGTTATTCGGGCGACAGGAATTTTTGATCGAGATTAGTAATGCGACTGCGAATGACGAGGGATTTGGCAGCGCTTTATCACAGCCCTACCGCTTTACTCTATACACAGAAAAACCCCGGCCTGCGCCGGGGCGACGGATTCGGATTGTCTGGCCAGTGAATAGCTGGCGCTGGTTCGATCTACATCACTTCCCTTTTTCCACCAATGACTCGCTGCAGGTCGGCAAAGGTCTGGGCGAAGATGGTGGTATCGACAGCACTATCGAATGGCATGCCCAGGGCGCGCTTGTAGTCCGAGGCTGAAAACAAGCCACATATACGCATGTCTTCGTTGTCACCTTCGACCACCAGTATGTGCTGCTCGTTTAACATTCGTAAGGTTTGCACAACATCACCGATGATGGCTTTTTCAACACCTTCACGGGTAAAGGCTTTGAGTTTGTTCTTCGCCCGCATAACATGCTTCACCAGCACTTCCGAGCGAGGAATACCGGCTTCGTTTGCATAGGCCATGGGTTTTCTGCCCATCAGGTCCATGGAGGTAACCAACCCGCTAAATTCGCCGTGCCTACCAATGACCATTAGCGAGCGGATACGATTGGTGCGCATTGACTCAAGCGCATCGTCTACCCCGGTGGACTCATTTACAGTGATTGCTCGACTATTGGTAAAATCAACCATTAGCTCGATCGCCGGGGAATTAGTATCCAGGTTTTCGAAATTTGCTTTGGGGCTGGCGAGAACGCAGTTTTCAGACAGGGTTTTAACTGCGATTTTTTTGGGTGTATTAGGCATGACCATCTCCTGGTAGCTATTTATTCACTGACTTCATTGAATCAATGAATTTTCAAATCGATTTGGGTTCCGGGGGCTAATCCCGGGTTAATTGCTTAAGCTTGAACTGCTGTCAGGAGATAGCTGGGGGGGCGCGTATATAGGAAAATGGGTGGGATAGGTTATTGCTGATCGATGCCAGACCGAAGCCCGGACATAGCCTTTGAGGCTTCGCCAGTTGTGCTGCAAATACAGGCCCGTCTATAGCGCACAACTCACTCCAGGACTCGTTGATTTCCAGGGCGCTGTAATCAGCTTCGAGGCTAATTCGTGACTTGAAACTGCTCGACGCCAGGGATAGTTGGCTGATTGTCAGCAGGACTGCCAGGATGACGATTTTGACCGCAGTCAGCCTGAACGCGATGCATGTTTCAGAGGTAAACAATGAAGTGGCTCAAGTTAGGCATGATGGGTTGACTGCAATCTACAGTATTAGTTCCTGGAATGTTATTTCCCTGTTAGGTCAGCAAGCGGCGTCAGGCGGAGCGTTTCCCTTTCCAGTAGAAAATTCCACTGATCAAAAGAATCAGCAGGCAAATGACAATCAAGGTATTGCTATCGGCGCTGAGCCACTCCGTCAAGCGGTTGCGTGAGTGACCCTCGAGGGCTTTTTCACGCGCCTGGCGTGACGTTTCCAGGCCCTGGTAGGTGACGTAGTACTTGTAGATGTTGCGCACATAGGAAGCCGGTTCGCCGCTCACCGCGCGGTACATGCCGATCTCGACATTGCCGAACCAGCGGTTGGGATTGAAGCCCAGCCGTTTGGCGCGACGGCGAGCGCGCGCCATGTTGCCGGGGCCGGCATTGTAGGCGGCGAAGGAAAACAACACCCGGTCCAGCGGCGCAATCGATGGGTCGGAGTAGTAAGTCTCGCGCAGCCAGTGCAGGTATTTCACGCCGGCGTGAACATTGTTATCAAGCGTGGAAATGTCGGGGATGTCGACCGCCTTGTCGGCCGCTGTGCTGGGCATTAATTGCATCACGCCGATGGCACCGGCAGAGCTGAGTTTGCGCTGGTCGAAGCGCGATTCCTGGTAGGCCTGGGCGGCGATGATCAGCCAGTCGAATTCGTAGCGGTCGGCGTAACGTTTGATGACCTCGATGGTTGCCTCGTAACGCTTGCGGTCCGCGCTGTCGAGCGCGCTGTCCAGCCATTGGCTGTCGCCGAGGTAGCGATTACGCAGGATATTGCCCAGCAGACTGCCTTTCTTGATGGTTTCGTTAAATGCAGCCACCGATTTCATCAACTGGGGGCTGTTTTTGCGCATCGCCCAGGCGATCTGGTTGCCCGAGTGCACCGAAATGTCGCGGTGCACCTTGATCTTTTTGAATACCTGTTCCCAGAATTCTGCCTTGTGGCTGTCGACGACTATGGCTTTGAGTATGCCGGCGTTGACCATGTCGAGCAGGTCGTAGTCTTCCAGGTTTTCATCTGCGGCGGTGATCGGGATTGCCTGCTTGCCCTCGGCGAGGCGCTCGGCATTGAGCGTCTGCATATGCTCGAAATAACTGCTCGAGGGGCGCAGGTAGAGACCTGTTTTGACGAGATCGTCCAGCGATTTGATATTCTTCGCCGCGGGCCCGGTGACCACCAGTTCGTCGACGTCCTCGTGTATCGGCGGGCCGAAGGCGACCCGTTTCTGTCGTTCCGGTGTGATCGTCCGGTTGCCCATGACGAGGTCGCCGCGGCCTTCGAGCAGGCCCGGTAGCAATTCATTGCGCGCCACCGGGATGACCACCACGGTGGGCGAACGCACCCGCCCGATCTCTTCGGCGAGGTGCTCTTCGAACATCTTGCTGAGTTCGGCGACCATGCCCTGCTGGTTGGCACCGTCGAAGCTGAAGAACAAGGGGTTATGGATGGTAAGAATGCGCAGGAAGCCACGCTCGGTCATGCCGTCGAGATCGCCATCCCAGGGTTTGTTGGCGTGTTCTATGAGTTTTTCCAGCTCTTCGGAGGTGGCCGCCGTTGCCGGGCCACTGAGCGATGTGGTGATCAGTGCAAGTAAAGCGAGGAAACGCGACAGGGAAGGCATGGCAACTAGCATCGCAACTGGCAGCGGGTCAGTCAAGCGGGCATTAATCGGGGTAATTGGGGCACAGGGAGGTAGCCGTTTAATTGCAACCATTTTAT
>CAXBMV010000510.1:0-3094 GCA_963976575.1 uncultured Gammaproteobacteria bacterium
TCGATTTGCTGCAGGTGCTCGATCCGGATGTTTTTGCCTATGGCGTCATTGAGCTGCAGTGTCAGGCCGGACAGTTCGAGCTGATAGCTCACCGGTGCCTGCAACTGGTTATGCATCTTGTGTAGCAATCCCTGGAACTTCACTGTTTTTTCACCTGTGCAATCGATAAACCGATTCGTTTAATGCATCTAAACCCTGTTCGCGCCAGCGCGGGCGCTCATCGAGGACATTGTTACGCTCGAGCATATCGATGCTAAAAGTCCCGGCGTAATGCTCGCTTACCTCGGCTTCACTCACCGCGTATGGAGGGCCCTTCATTTGTGATTGCAGATAGTCGAGCGTAATCAACAGCATGCTACAGGAAGCCGGGATGATCGACATCAACTGCTTACAATAGTCCGCACGACGTTCCTCCTCGATTGCGATCAGCGCTGCGCGATCGAAAACCAGATCACAGTCACCGATGTCCTCTGCGTGCAAATCAAAAAAATCGCCCTGCAGCAGACTGATATTGCCCGCTTTGCGCAGCACAAACCTGTCTGACTGAAAGCTTTGAAAACGCATCTTATGCTCTTCGAAAAAGGCTTCGATGGCGAGTTCAGACAATTCTATCCCCGTTACCTGGTAGCCCTGTGCGGCCAGCCAGGCGATATCTTCTGACTTACCGCACAGGGGCAGAAATATTGACGCGCCCGGCTTCAGCGAAAATTTGTCGAGGTAGCGTTGCAGGTATTGATTGACCGAAGTTTCGTGAAAAGCGATTTGATTTTCGTTCCAACGCTTTAGCCATTGCTCATTCTTACTCATCGCCTTCCCCGGGAAAATAAATGATAACCCTGCCATTTTCTTCACTGACCGGCCAGGTTTTTAAATCGTGCAACATCAAGGGTCCACTGCAACGGCCACTCTCGATATCGAAGCGCGCTTCGTGCCAGGGGCACACCAGATGGCGGCCGGACAATTGAGCGAAGCACAGACTGGCCTGCTTATGCGGGCATTCCTGCTCGGTGGCATAAAAACGCCCGTCGAGGAATATCAGTAGGCAGGAATGACCTTCGAATTCTATACATTGAATGCGCCGCTTGCCAAGTAAAGCGGCTGATCCCAGATCGAAGGATGGCAAGGCAGACTGCCTCGACCTGTTAGAGACGAACCTTGACGCAGTTGCGGCCGTTTTTCTTGGCCACAAAAAGGGCCATGTCGGCGCGCTTGACCATAGAATTGTAATCACCGGTATCGTCGGTAATCGCGGCTACACCGATACTCAGAGTAGCGGACTTTTCACCATAAGCCGTTTTATAACGGGCATCGGCGACGAACTGACGGATCATTTCGGCAAATTTTTCTGCTGCATTCATATCGATGCGAGGCATTAATACACTCAATCCATTCTGGCCGTAGCGACCCAGTATGTCCTTTTCCTTATCCACCCTGGAGAAAATATATTTTACGATTGCGGCAAACACCTTGTAGGCAACCTGATCACCATCCTGCTCGCGCAGCTTCGACAGCCCATCCACTTCGATGATCAGCACAGATAATGGCTCGCCTTCGACCGCCGCGGTACGGTAGCGATCGACCGCCACCTTATCCGCGTTTTCTCGGCTCATCAGCGTAATCGTCTTCTTCGCGGTTTCCTCTTCCTGCCTGAACTTCTTCATCACATTATCGGGCACCAGGGTACCATCGGCACCACCGGTATTGCTGGTGGGACTATGACTGAGGTCGGTCAAATCCATGTCTTTGCTTTCAGGCGACGACATGGTTGTTGTGTCCTGTTGGGCACTCTTCTTCGGCCTGATCACCGGATCCGGGATACTGTTATCGAGCACGACTGCCGAAGTTTTGCTGGTGCGCTTGAAAATCAGCATCGCCTGTGCAGCGATACTCATGCTGGCAATCATATCCAGCTCATCAAAAGGCTCCGAAGCGCGACGCAGGCTGATGATGCCGAGCATCTTGGAATCGTTGAATACCGGCACGTCTAGCCGATAGGATATGAATCTTTCCTTTTTGGTGCCGAGAAAGCCTTTTACGGTTTCGTGTTCGGCGCTGGTGGTAGCCTGGCGCGTCTGCGTCAACTTGCCGAGTAAATCTTCGGACCACAGGGTGTTCTCGTCGTCCTCGAATAATTCGCCCTCAATCTTGTCGGCAACCGGCTTTGGCCCCTGGCCTTCCAGCGAGGTAAGTATATAAGAGTCAAAGCTGATCACCGGCTCCAGATGCTTTTTCAGCAGGCCGATAACTTCCTTGAAATTGAGGATGCCGCTGAGCGCCATGTCCAGGTCAATCAAGGTGAATCCCCAGGTTTCCTGGCGATTGGTCATGCTCTGGTTCAATTCCGTCTGCAGGAATAGCATGCGCCTTGCACGCTCGGTGAGATAGCTTGTATAGCCAGCAATCATAACCGCGCAGCCCAACAGTATAGACACCAGCATTATCCAGAAGCTGGAAATATCGGTGACGTACATGGCCGCGACGAAACCGATCGACATCAGTATATTAATCAGACAGGTGAACTTCATTCGTACCGAGTTCAGGCTACCCATCCAGGCCAGCAGCAAAACAAATTCGATAGCGTGATAGGCGCTGTATTTTTGCAACATCACCGCAATAATGACAAATGCCATCACCAGAACGCCATTGCCGACCAGGCGCAGGTTATGCCCCAGGGCCGCTTCGCTGAAGCGACTGATACCAATATTGATCAGCGCAAAAAAGGCTGCAATTAGATAGCCATACATAGGAATAGCGACATCGTGACCAAATGCCTTCATCTCGAGATAGGCGTAGGCCAGGCTGAGCAACAGCAATACCGTGAACGCAAAAGCACCAGAGCTTCGCCCCGCGTCTTTTTGCACATCCAGATACTTGTCCTCCATTTCAGCATTTTGAAAATGAAGGCGGATTGATTTTTTATACCTGCTGATCAGGTCCTGCGACACTTTTAAATCCTATTGTTAACGAGTCAAAAATACATGTAGATTCGCGGCTGTCAATTCAATATTTAGCAACCATTGAAACCCCTTGTTGCACTACCGATTATCGGCCAGTTTTTACTACACCCGCTTGCAACCATTATCTGTAACCCGCG
>CAXBMV010000511.1:0-3093 GCA_963976575.1 uncultured Gammaproteobacteria bacterium
GGTGGCTGCGCTTCGCAGTCTGGCTCAATAGTAATTCGCCTGGGAGCTATCGAAAATGAAAAGAGTGGGATTTGTCGGATGGCGCGGCATGGTCGGGTCGGTGCTGATGCAGCGCATGCTCGACGAGAATGATTTTAACAATATTGATGAGCCGGTATTTTTTACTACCTCGCAAATAGGTGAGGCTGCTCCCGATATTGGCAAGCAGGTGCCGGACTTGCAGGATGCGCTGGATATTACCGCCTTGAAAGTCATGGATGTGATTGTCAGTTGCCAGGGCGGCGACTATACCAAGCAGGTATATGCCGATCTGCGTGGCGCGGGCTGGGATGGCTACTGGGTAGATGCCGCATCGGCGTTGCGCATGCAGGATGATTGCGTCATTGTCCTCGACCCGCTGAATCGCAGCTTGATCGACAAGTCCCTGGCATCTGGCGGAAAGAATTTCATCGGTGGCAACTGTACTGTTAGCTTGATGATGATGGGGATGGCTGGATTGTTCGAGCATGACCTGGTCGAATGGATTAGCGTGATGACCTACCAGGCCGCTTCGGGTGGCGGTTCACGCCACATGCGCGAGCTGCTCTCACAAATGGGTAACCTGCACGGCAGCGTTGCCGCATTGCTGGATGATCCGGCTTCAGCAATCCTGGATATCGATCGTAAAATAACCGAACAACTGCGTAGCGATGATTATCCGCGAGATCAGTTTGGCGTGCCCCTGGCCGGAAGTCTTATCCCGTGGATCGACGCACAGCTCGATAATGGGCAAAGCCGCGAAGAATGGAAGGCACAGGCTGAAGCCAATAAAATTCTTGGCCGTGGTGAAGCGATAATTCCTGTCGACGGTATCTGCGTGCGTGTGGGCGCAATGCGCTGCCATTCTCAGGCGTTAACCGTCAAGCTGAACAAGAACTTACCGCTGGATGAAATCGAAGATTTGATCGCCGGATCTAATCAGTGGGTCAAGTTCATTAAAAATGATAAGGACGTATCCATGGAATCACTAACGCCTGCGGCAGTAACTGGTAACATGGACATTCCAGTCGGACGGTTGCGCAAAATGAATATGGGTGAGAAATATCTATCCGCTTTTACCGTAGGTGACCAGTTGCTCTGGGGCGCTGCCGAACCATTAAGGCGGATGCTCAATATTCTGCTAGAGCAGCACTGATGGACCACAAGCTGGCGATTACCCATGCCTCAGGAATTGCGGCAGAAGCTGTACTTGAAAAATTAGCCAGTATTGGAATCCCCGCCGAGTCGCTGGTACTGCTCGATGATGAATCTCGCATGGGTGCAAAACTTCCCTATGCGGATACCTATCTTGGCAGCTCGAATCAGCATGATTACAACTTTCGGGATTGTAATTTATTGTTACTGATGCAGGCCGATGAAGAAATCGAGCGTGCGGCTCTGGCACAAGGTTGTTTTTTGATCAGCCATGCAATCAGCACAGAAACCGCAGCAGTGTATCTTCATGATCAGCAATCCCTGGATATTGCATTTAACGACAGCAGCCTAAGACTGGTGAGCCCGGAGCTTGGCTGCCTTTTGCCGGTTCTTTGCGAACTGGATCGTGAGTATGCTATTGCGCAACTCAATCTTACTTTAATGCGCAGCGCCGAGTTTTACGGCAAAGTCGCGGTCGATGAACTGGCGACGCAAACGGTGAATCTGTTAAATGGCAAGGAGGCAAAAAATTCGGTCTATCCCCAGCAGATCGCTTTTAATGTCATCAGTAGCGCCAGCGACTTTTCTTTGACTCGTGACCTGAGTCACTTCCTGGGGAATAGCAGCTGTTCTTTGAGCCAGCAAAGCGTTAACGTGCCCCTGTTCCATGGCTTTGCCGCAGGCGTGCAAATTCGCTTTGAAGCCGAGGTTAAACCAGGTGCCTGCAAGCGATTAATGACAGCTATAGATAAGGTCGATGTGAGGAATGCTGCGATTAGTCCAATATCCGATTGTAATCAATCATTTAGCTGTGTTATAAGCCACATTGAACAGACACCAAATCAAGCGTCAAGCCTGCAGTTCTGGCTGATGGCAGATCCAATGAGGTACGGTTTAGCGAATAATTACGCGAAAGTTGCAGATTTTTTGCTAAAATCTTTTTTATAATCTATAGTTACAAGTACTTGTGAAAGTGCTTTCTTTAAAGTAAATTCTCTAACTGTAATCATAGGTGCATGGAATTACGGCACTTTTTATAAGAAATAAGCTAGGGAGTATGGGAGATTAAACGTGCGTAATCTGGGACTAATTGTAACATTATGGCTGGCGAGTATTGCCATGCCAACAAGCAGTCTTGCGCTAGGCCTGGGCGAGATTGAAGTCAATTCCTTCCTGAATCAGCCGCTTAATGCCGAGATCCCGGTCATTTCAGCCCGCGCTGGTGAGATAGATGATTTACTGGTTAGTCTCGCTTCCCGGGAAGCTTTTACCCGGGCTGGTCTGGAGCGTCCGCGTCATTTAACCGAACTCAGGTTTGCAGTAAGGAAAAATGAAGAGGGCGACAAGGCAGTTATCCTGGTCAGCACCAAGACCGCCGTCAAAGAACCCTTTCTTAACTTTCTTATCGAAGCCGACTGGTCCAAAGGACGTGTGCTTCGTGAATTTACCGTTTTGCTGGATCCTCCTTTTTATGCAGACACTCCGGCGCCAGCCGCGGTTGCAAGCGAGGCAGCGCCAGCTCCTGCCGCAGAATTAACGGTAAGCGAAATACTTGAGCAGTCACCCGAGCTGAGTCCGACCCAGAGCGATCAGCAGATAACCGAGCCGATTGCGCTTTCCCAGGTCAGCTCAGAAGACAGTTCAAGCTCGACAGGCTCAGGCCAGGCAGCTGCAGTCGAGGCTCCAGAGCCACTGATAGAGGGCGAGATCGAAATTTTCAAAGGCGATACTCTCTGGAGTATCGCTTCGCGTTACAAGAGCTCCGAACACAGTATGGCCCAGGTTATGCTGGCTTTTCAGCGACGCAATCCCCAGGCCTTTAATAACGCCAACATCAATAATCTGAAAGTCGGCGCAGTATTGCGTGCCCCCAATCGCGATGAAATAAATGCGCTAAGCAAGCAGGAAGCTTATGCCCGC
>CAXBMV010000512.1:0-3080 GCA_963976575.1 uncultured Gammaproteobacteria bacterium
GCTGTTACACCTGATCGCCGGGCTGAACCGGGTCGATAGAGGCGAAATCGATCTGGGTGAGTATCGCATCCACGCTGACTCCGAATCCCGCCTGGCGGAGATGCGGCGCAGCGATGTCAGCCTGGTGTTCCAGCAATTCCACTTGATAGCGACCCTGACCGTGGCCGACAACATCCGTTTTCAGGCGGCGCTATGCCGTCGTTTCGATGCCGACTACGAGGCATTGTTGGTTGAACGACTCGGACTCGCAGCGCAGTTGCACAAGCTGCCGCAGCAGCTTTCACGCGGTCAGCAGCAGCGCGTCGCCATCGCCCGCGCGCTACTGCACAAACCAGAACTGGTGCTGGCCGACGAGCCTACCGGCAATCTCGACGAGCAGTCCAGCCTCGAAGTGATGGCCCTGTTCAGCGAGCTGGTCAGTCTCGCTGGCAGCAGCCTGTTGATGGTCACGCACAGCAAGGCCATGGCCGCGTTCATGGACAGACGCGTACTGCTGCACAATGGGCAATTGTCGGAAATCGAGTGAATCGCGGCTTCTTCTGGATTCTAAAGGCGCTGCTCAGTCACTACTGGCGCCACCCCTGGCAAAGTCTGTTCCTGGTGCTGGGTCTGGTTGCCGGTGTCAGCCTGTGGTCGGCGGTGCAGATTATCAACCAACAGGCCGAAGCCAGTTACCGGCAGGCGCAAAACCTGCTCGGCGCCCAGGCGAGTTACTGGATCCGCAGCCGATCAGGCCGATGGCCGACAGGATCAGGGCATAGACGAGGCATTTTATATCCAGCTTCGCCGCGAGGGTTTTCGCGAGGTTTACCCGCTGGTCGAACTCGAAGTGAGCACGCCGCAGGCGCAATCGATTAGTATCATCGCTACCGATCTGGTTGCCCTGCCCGAAGACTTGTTCGAAGAGACCCAGGACGGTGAAGACTTTTCCGAACGCTGGTTAAAGTTTATCCAGCCGCCTTACCGCAGCTGGGTGCCGGCGCAACTGGCAGACGAACTGGGTTTGAAAGAGGGTGAGCGTCTGCTGCTGCGCGATGGCCGCAGCCTGCCGCCGGCGCTGATACAGTCGCGCGAACAGCAGGGCAGGCGGGTATTTATCGATATCGCTGCGGCTTTCAGTCTCAGCGGTACACGGAGTTTCAGTTATCTCGCGGTGGCCGCGATAAAGCCCGCGCAGCTGGCGCGCCTGCGCGCCTGGCTACCCGATCAGCTGGAGCTGGTGGAAAATCAACAGCAGTTCGATCTGCAGCAACTCACCGAGAGCCTGCATACTCACCTCAGCGCGATGAGCCTGCTGTCGTTTGCGGTGGGCCTGTTTATCGTCTTCAATGCGGTGCGTTTTTCGCTGTGGTACCGACGCGCCACCCTGTTCAAGCTGCGCCTGATGGGTTGCGACCAGCGCCAGTTACTGCTGGCGATACTGCTGGAGACATTGCTGTGGAGCCTGGTCGGCAGCCTGCTCGGTTTTCTCTGCGGCATAGTGCTGGCGCAGTTACTGCTGCCCGGTCTCGGTGCCAGCCTGCACAGCCTCTACGCGGCCAGCATAGACACCGTGTTGCAACTCGACGCGATCACGCTGCTGCAGGCCTGGTGCATCAGCCTGATCGGACTGCTGTGGGCGTTGGCCTGGCCGCTGTATCGCCTGCTGCGCCTGCCAGCCCTGACAGCTGCCGATAGCTCGGACTTCATGCACAGCGAGGCGCTGGCGCGTAATCGTCTGGCCCTGGCTTCGATACTGCTGGCCCTGCTCGCCTGGTTTTACTTCGGCCGAATCCAGACCACTACCGAGGGTTTTATCCTGCTGGGTCTGATCCTCTTCTCTGCTGCCTGGATGTTGCCGAGTCTGCTCGCCGGGGCGCTGCGATTACTCGGCCAGATGCTGCCGCAGCGTTTCCTGTTGACGCGCTGGATGGTCAGCGACGGCTGGTCGCAATTACCCGCGCTGCGCAGCGCGATGATGGCCCTGTTGCTGGCTTTTACCGCCAATATCGGTGTCGGCATTCTGGTCGACAGTTTTCGTGGAGCCTTTGTCGACTGGCTGTCGGTGCGTCAGAGTGCGGATATCTATTTGAGCAACACCCAGCTCGATTACGAGCGTCTGGTATCCGACGGTCTCTCCGACGAATGGCTGGTACATAGTTCGGAACGCATCGGCGTGAGTACGCGCTGGGGTGGTCGCCCGGCGCTGATTCGCGGCGCCGATACACTGGCACCCGATAGCCTCGCTTTCCCCCTGTCGAAATGGCAGGGCGATAGCGCCGCCGAAGCCTTGCAAAGCTGGCGCGAAAAACCGGCAACCGTGCTGATCAACGAGCAGCTGCATTTTCTCGCCGGGGTGCAGATTGGTGATCAAATCGAGCTCGAGAGCGATTACGGCGCGCAAAAATATGATGTGGTAGGCATTTTTTACGACTATGGTAATCCATACTTCCAGTTCTATTTGCCGAGGCAGGCGCTGGCAAAACACTGGAAGCACTATTATTCTCGCGGCATCGCGCTGTGGCTGAACAAGGATAACGAACAAGCAATGCAGCAAGCCGAAGCAAGCTTGAAAGCGCTGGGCGCACAACCCGGGGACTGGATAATGCAAGCGCAGATCCGCCGCTTGTCGGTGGGTATCTTCGATCGCACTTTTGCCATTACCGCGGCAATGAACCTGCTCACCATGATTATCGCCGCGATCGCGTTGTTCGCCTCGCTGTTGGCGATACTGCAGGAACGCCTGCCCCAGTTCGCGCAGTGGCGCGCGCTCGGATTGCGCCAGTACGAACAACTCTTACTCGTTGCCACGCCGCTGCTGATATTCAGCGCGATCGTCTGGCTGGCCGCCATACCGCTGGGTAGTCTGCTCGGCTGGGTGTTGATCGACAAGCTCAACGTGATCAGCTTCGGCTGGAGCATGCCGCTGCTGTGGCAGGCCGGGCCGGCATTGCAACTGGCCGGGGTGATGCTATTGATTATCGTCCTGGCGCTGTTGTCGGTGTCGATACAGTGGCGTCGTCAGTTACCGCGGGCGCTGGCACGCCTGGGCGAGGCAATATGAAGCGCCTGCTTGCTGTCCTGCTGCTTAGCCTGCTTGG
>CAXBMV010000513.1:0-3074 GCA_963976575.1 uncultured Gammaproteobacteria bacterium
GCGAGCATCAGACCAAGCAGAAGAATCGATAAAAGGGGAAGGTATTGTCTCATCATTTGATAAGGCTGAGCTGCACTGGGGATAGGCTGGTCGAGCAATTGTCTGGCTTCATAGTGTACACTCTTTTACATGGCTGGCGTACTCTATATTGTTGCAACTCCGATTGGAAATCTCGACGATTTCAGCGCCCGGGCGGTGGCTACCTTGAAGTCGGTAGACTTGATCGCGGCCGAGGATACCCGCCATAGCAGGCGCCTGCTGAATCACTATGGAATCGCGACCCGCATGGTTTCCTGCCACGAGCACAATGAGCAGGCGCGCATTGCAGATTTTCTGGCACGAATAGAATCGGGCGAGGCGATAGCGTTGATTTCCGATGCCGGCACGCCGTTGATATCCGACCCTGGTTATAGCCTGGTAGCCGCTGCGCTGGAGGCCGGAGTCAAGGTGTCGCCCATTCCTGGCGCCAGCAGTATCATCAGCGCGCTCAGCGTCGCCGGCCTGCCGACCGACAGCTTTTTTTATGTCGGTTTCCTGTCGCAGAAAAACAGCGAACGACTGAATCGGCTGGAAGCGCTGAAAAACATGCATTGCACCCTGGTTTTGCTCGAATCCAGTCATCGTATCGAACGTTTACTGGAACAACTGGCCCTGGTATTTCCGCAGAATCGTGTTGTTATCGCCAAGGAGTTGAGCAAGCTACACGAGCGCGTGATGCGAGGGTTTGCCACCGAATTGAGCGAAAGATTGCAGCAGGATCCCGGCCTCAGCAAAGGAGAGTTTGTCGTTCTCATCGATAACCCGGCAGATCCCGATCAGCAGCACTTGCAAAACGCCGATGTCGAAACCTTAAAACTATTGCTCGGTGAGTTACCCTTAAAGGCAGCGGTTAAAGTCGCCTGCGCACTCACCGGAAAGAAAAAGAATGACCTCTACCAACTGGCCCTGGAGTTGCAACAAGCGGCTGTTTGAATATCCCCCGGTATGGCTTTTAAATCACTGATAATAAAAGAAATAATTTCAAGCGATGGATTTCGACCAGGCCTTCCATCGATTTCTCAGGCAGGCTCATTTTATCCCCCTTTGCAAACCACAGCCTGGATCAGTCAGGCAAAAGTAAAAGAGAATTAATACAAATTGCGAACGAAATTAAAGCGTCTTCGTCTATAAGTTAACTATTATTTAAAGTGTTTATTGATTTACAAAACTAGTTATACAATTAACCCGTTTAAAACCAGTCAGGCGGCGCCTGCAGTAAATCTCAGCGATGAAAAAGACGCCTTTCCTGACCCTAGAACAGGATGAGGTGACCCAGATGGGCATTTTTGACAGTTATCAAAAACGTTTTGAACAACGCCAACAGGAAGAGTACTCCCTGCAGGAATATCTGCAGCTGTGCAAGGACGATCCGCTGGTTTACGCAACCGCGGCGGAACGCATGTTATCGGCCATCGGTGCCCCTGAACTGGTCGACACCCACCAGAATCCCCGGCTTAGCCGCATCTTTTCCAATAAGGTCATCGCCCGTTACCCCGCCTTCGAAGCTTTTTACGGCATGGAAGAGGCGATAGAGCAAATCGTTTCCTATTTCAAGCACGCCGCCCAGGGGCTGGAGGAGAAAAAGCAAATCCTCTACCTGCTCGGGCCTGTCGGTGGCGGTAAATCTTCGCTCGCCGAACGCCTCAAGGCATTGATGGAAAAGATTCCGATATACGCGATCAAGGATTCTCCAGTATTTGAATCCCCGCTGGGACTGTTCGATGAAAACGAGGATGGCGAGATTCTCGAACAGGAATATGGCATCGCCAGACGTCACCTGAGCAAGATCATGTCGCCCTGGGCTGTGAAGCGCCTGAATGAATATGGCGGGGACATCAGCCAGTTCAGGGTGGTCAAGCTGCAACCGTCGATACTCAACCAGATCGCCATCGCCAAGACCGAGCCCGGTGATGAAAATAACCAGGATATTTCTTCGCTGGTCGGCAAGGTGGATATTCGCATGCTCGAACATTTTGCGCAGAATGATGCCGATGCCTATAGCTTCTCCGGCTCGCTGTGCCGCGCCAATCAGGGATTGATGGAATTCGTGGAAATGTTCAAGGCGCCGATCAAGGTTTTGCACCCCTTGCTGACCGCTACACAGGAAGGCAATTACAACGGCACCGAGGGTCTCTCGGCCTTGCCGTTCGAAGGCACCATACTGGCGCACTCAAACGAGTCCGAATGGCAGTCGTTTCGCAATAACAAGAACAACGAGGCGTTCCTCGACCGCGTTTATATTGTCAAGGTACCTTATTGTCTGCGCGTATCCGAAGAGATTCATATTTACGATAAGCTGCTGGTGAACTCGTCTTTGTCGCAGTCGCCCTGCGCGCCGAATACTCTGGAAATGCTGGCCCAGTTCAGCGTGTTGTCGCGTCTCGTGGTGCCGGAGAATTCGAGCATCTACTCGAAGATGAAGGTATACGATGGCGAGAGCCTGAAGGACACCGACCCCAAGGCCAAGTCTTACCAGGAGTATCGCGACTACGCCGGTGTCGACGAGGGCATGAAAGGCCTGTCCACCCGCTTCGCTTTCAAAATACTGTCGCGGGTATTCAACTTCGATCAAAGCGAAGTCGCCGCCAACCCGGTACACCTGCTATACGTGCTCGAACAGCAGATAGCGCGCGAGCAGTTTCCGCAGGATTTGCACGATCGCTATCTGGAGCATATCAAGGCTTATCTGGTGCCTAACTATATCGAGTTCATCGGCAAGGAAATACAGACTTCCTATCTCGAGTCATATTCCGAATACGGGCAGAATATCTTCGACCGCTATGTCACCTATGCCGATTTCTGGATACAGGATCAGGAATACCGCGATCCTGAAACCGGGGAAAACTTTGGACGCTCCTCGCTCAACGAGGAACTGGAGAAAATCGAAAAACCGGCCGGGATTTCCAATCCCAAGGATTTTCGTAACGAAGTGGTCAATTTCGTACTGCGTGCCCGTGCCAATAACGATGGTAATAACCCACAATGGATTAGCTACGAAAAACTGCGCACCGTGATCGAAAAGAAAATGTTTTCCA
>CAXBMV010000514.1:0-3074 GCA_963976575.1 uncultured Gammaproteobacteria bacterium
CTGTGGTCTCAATTACATTGATATCTATGGCCGTAGCGGCATGTACCCGGTAGGTGACTTACCGGCAGTACTGGGCATGGAAGCGGTCGGCGAGATCGAAGCGCTTGGTTCTGCCGTAGAGGGTTTTGCGGTTGGTGATCGCGTCGCCTACGCGATGCAACTCGGCGCCTATGCCGAGGCCCGCCTGGTCGATGCTGCCAAATTAATCAAAATCCCGGATTCGATCAGCGACGAAACCGCCGCGGCGATGATGCTCAAGGGATTGACCGCCCATTACCTGCTGTATCGCACCTATCCGGTGCAGCCTGGCGACAGCATCCTCGTCTACGCGGCGGCGGGTGGGGTTGGCCTGATCCTCAGCCAATGGGCAAAACTGCTGGGGGCGACGGTCATCGGCTGCGTCGGCTCAGAAGAAAAAGCGCAGTTGGCCAGGGAAAATGGCTGCGAGCACACCATTCTCTACCGCGATGAAGACATTCCGGCCCGGGTACGCGAGTTAACCGGCGGTGTCGGTGTCGCAGCGGCCTACGATTCGATCGGCAAGGCCACTTTCAACGCATCGCTGGATGCGTTGCGACCCTTTGGCGTACTCGCCAGCTTCGGCAACGCGACCGGACCTGTAGACGCCTTCAGCCCGGGCATTCTGGCACCCAAGGGGTCGCTTTACGTCACCCGCCCCACCCTCGCCACCCATACGGCAACCCGCGAGTTGTTACAGCAGGGTGCCGACAGGCTGATCGAGGGTGTCGGCAGCGGTCAGGTGAAGATACACGTGAATCAGGTTCTGCCACTGGAAGACTGCGCGAGCGCACACCGGCAGCTCGAGGCACGCGAAACCACCGGATCGACCGTATTAAAAATACAGGCATAATTTGAACGACCAGTACAGTTTTTAAACTTTCGCAAAAGTTCAATCACAGCCCCTTTCCAGGGGGCTGTGACATCTCCCACCAGGCTTTTTTCCCTGTTAATTTTTAAGTATTATTTTATTATTTATCAATAACTTACAAAGAAATTTCAACGCCCCCATAGAAACCGTCAATAAACCCTGCGAAACAACTCACAGAAGCCCTGTGAACCAGTTCACATAGCATCGATTGCCTCTTATCTGTTATGGAAAACTGTTATGTACAAGTTTCAGAAAAACTGAATCTGTTATTGCCACTGTTGCTGCCTATAATTCCCACCATCGATTAACACCCGCTGCCGGTCTAGCCCACCGTCAGTCACTTACAGGAGCAAGGCCATGAGCACCATCAAAGCAAAGCAGTTTCACCTGATCGAAGATCTGGACATCGCAGCAGCCACTTACAGTCTGGTTGAGCGCATCGAAGCCCTCGTTCAAATGATTAGCAACACACTGTCTCAATGGGCATCACGCTCACGTGATCGCAGGCATCTGGCCAGCATGAACGAGCGTATGTTGCAGGACATCGGTTTGTCACGCGGCAGCCTGGAAGTCGAATTGAGTAAATACTTTTGGCAGAAATAGAACAAGCAATAGCGGCGTAGGCGAAAAGACTTACGCCGCTTTGCTTTAAGTCAGAAAGCGCAACACAGCGAGTTACTGTTTCAGCCGGTAGCCGGTCTTGAACATCCACCACACCAGCACCAGACAGGCCAGCAGAAACAGGCTGACCATAGCAAGACTGATGGCCACACTGACATCAGCCACCTCGAAGAAACTCCAGCGAAACCCACTGATCAGGTAGAGCACCGGATTGAACAGGGTAACGGTTTGCCAGGCGGGTGGTAGCATACTAACCGAATAAAAACTCCCCCCGAGAAATACCAGCGGTGTAATCACCAGCATCGGAATAAGCTGCAGTTTTTCAAAATTGGTCGCCCACAGGCCGATAATAAAGCCGAACAGGCTGAAAGATATGCAGGTCAACACCAGGAATACCATCATGATGAATGGGTGGGCGATATTCAGGTCTACAAAAATATTCGCGGTTAACAGGATGATCACCCCGAGAATGAAAGACTTGGTTGCAGCAGCACCGACATATCCGACGATTATCTCGAAAAAGGATATAGGCGCCGACATGACTTCGTAGATGGTACCGTTGAACTTGGGAAAGAATATGCCGAAGGATGCATTGGCAATACTCTGGGTAAGCAGGGACAGCATAACCAGGCCCGGAACGATAAAAACACCGTAAGCGACACCCTCCACCTGCTCGATACGCGAGCCTATCGCGGCACCGAAGACGACAAAATAAATCGAAGTAGAAATCACCGGTGAAGCTATAGACTGCAACAGGGTGTTCCAGGCGCGCAGCATTTCGAATTTGTATATGACCTTGATGGCCTGAAAATTAATCATCTCGTAGTCACCAGGCTGACAAAAATTTCTTCCAGCGAGCTCTGACTGGATCTCAGGTCCTTGAGGGTAAGGCCTTCTTCGTGAAGCGACTGCAACAGGGCAGTAATGCCAGTTCGTTCGCCACGGGTATCGTAGGTATAAACCAGTTCGCCGCCATCCGCCGCCAATTCCAGGTTGTAAGCCTTTAATGTCTCGGGTACCTGCTGCAGCGATTGCTTCAACTCTATGACCAACTGTTTCTTGCCCAGTTTTTGCATCAAGCCCTGCTTGCTTTCTACCAGCAGCAATTCACCATTGTTGATAATGCCCACGCGATCAGCGATTTCCTCGGCTTCCTCTATATAGTGGGTAGTGAGGATAATGGTGACGCCCGAATCGTTCAGCTTGCGTACCAGCTTCCACATATCCTGGCGCAATTCCACGTCCACACCCGCGGTGGGTTCGTCGAGAAACAGGATTTGCGGTTCGTGCGACAAGGCCTTGGCAATGAGTACGCGGCGTTTCATACCGCCGGATAGTTCGCGCAGCTCGTTATCCTTCTTGTCCCATAGCGACAAATCCTTGAGCAGTTGTTCGATATAAGCCGGATTGGGCTTTTTGCCGAACAGCCCGCGGCTGAAGCAGACCGCGTTCCACACCGAATCGAAGGCGCCGAGGGTGAGTTCCTGTGGCACCAGGCCAATCAGCGAACGCGTGTGGCGATAGTCGGTGATGATATCGTGCCCATCTACGGTGACACTGCCGC
>CAXBMV010000515.1:0-3062 GCA_963976575.1 uncultured Gammaproteobacteria bacterium
CAAACCATCGACAGCCTGGCGCAACTGCTGACCGAAAAAGGTCAATCAAACCTGTTGCAAACCGTGCTCAAGGAAAACGAGAAACAAAAGGAACAGCCGTTCCGCAAGCTCTGGCGACATTTCGAATGCAACCTGCACGACCGCAAGATCGCCATCTGGGGGGCCTCGTTCAAACCCGGTTCGGCCTCGCTGGACGGTGCTCCCAGCCTCAGAGTCATAGACGCTATCATCGCGCAACAAGCCTATGCGCGAATTCACGACCCCGAGGCCATGGAAAACCTGCAACACATCTATCACGACAGCCCCTGGGTGAAGACAATTCCCGGTAAATACGACGCCCTGAAGAATGTCGATGCGCTGCTCATTCTCACCGAGTGGCCTGAATACTGGTCGCCCGATTTCGAATTGATGAAGCGTCAAATGCGCATCCCGGTGATCATCGACGGCAGAAATATATTCAGCCGCAAACAAATCGAATCTGAAGGGTTTACCTATTACAGCATTGGACGTTAGCGCCACTTCATAAATATATTTTATCGTCATCCCGGACATTAGCATTACGGAAAAACTTTACAGATGTCTGGCCAGTTGCGCTGGTAGTCGACCACTCTGACGTATGCGGTATTTGTTATGGCCGACTTTCTCCGCAATCAGATCGAGCACGTATTTTACCTGCGGCTCGATGCCTGCCCTGGGCTCGATGCGTACATCAACCTTGAAGACGCCACCGGCATTGATTTCACCATTCCCTTTGAGGGTGAGGCTGGCGTCGTGGTCGCTGAACAGGAGATCGTATTTCGGGCTCTGGCCATTGATATCCAGTTGGTAATCGCCGATGTTCATCTTCACCCCCTGGTCGTTTATGCCGAGATCACGCCATATCAATTTGGCAACCAGCTGCGCGGGTTTTCCGTCCACTGGCAAAGGAGTGAGGTAAGGCGTTAACACCGACACCGGGTACTCTACCTGGCCCTTGCTTAACTCGGTATCGCCGTTGAGCAAGTCATAGGCGACGTCGAAGCGACCATCGTCGAATTCGATGCGATAACAGACTTTTAGCAAAACAAAACAGGATGGCAAATAGCGGTAATTCACGCCGCGCACCGGGAACTCATTCACTGTGATTTGCTGCGCCTTGCCGCGTACGATCGTGCCATCCACACCGCTGATCTGGATCTCCGGGGGTAGCTTTACCCAGGGCAGCACATGAACCAGCGGCAGGTTAATCAGTAATGCGATTAACAGGCAGACCAGGAAGAAGAGAGTGTAACGCCAGAGTTTGAACATTCAGGGCCTTGCAAAAACGATGCTGCTGTCGACGACACCGGGGTTATCCCCGGCAGAGATGCGGATATCCTTCACTTCCAGGCCGCTGGCGGTAATCTGTGCGATAAACGCAACCAGGCGGTTAAAATCAACTGCACTGTAACGCATTCTGACTTCGTCGCTACCGATCGGGGTCATTTGTGATAACTGCTCGCTTAGCCCCTGGCGGCGCACCGACTGGTCGATAAAATTGGCCAGCGAGCCATTAATCTGGGCATCAGCCTGTTCGATGTCGCCGCGGGGCAATCGCGACACCACCGAGCGCATCCAGGTGAGATCACTGGATTGTTGCTGCAACTCTTCCTTCATGCTCGCCATGCGCATCTGGTAAGGCTCGATGACGAAGGCGTGTAACATCAGACCACAGAGCAGCAGCACCCCTATCACGACGATCGCCTTTTCACGCAGACTGTATTGAGCCAGCCACTTATCCATTTGGCTCACCCATCATAACCAGCCGTGCCGATATGATATCCGGCTTGATATTCAGACTTTCCAGTTGAGCGGCTATGCCACCTCTTGCGAGCACGGCACGATGCAGTGCCTCGATATCATTCAATTGCTGGCTGCTGATGTCGATGCTGAGCCGTTTGTTCTGGTAACTGACTCGGGCAATATTCACAGCGGCGTACTGCTTTTTGGCCTGGGTAAAGTCGAGCAACAGGCTGATAAAACCCTGTTCGCCCTGCTGGGTCTGCGCCAGCTTCAGGCGTTCGATAACCAGTTTTTTCAGATTATCGTCCTGCCTGGCATCGGCCGGCAGGTAATCTTTCAGCAACTGGTATTGCTGTTGCCTGATCGCATTTACCTCGGCTTCCAGTTGCTGCAGCGCCACCGCACGGTTAAAAGTTGCCAGCACAATGAGCGTGGCAAACAGAATAGCCATCCACTTCCACGCTTTCGCCACCGACTTCCACGCCGAGGACTGTGCGTAATCTCGCTGCTGCAGATTGATCAGCGGGCCATCAAACAAGCCCAGCGCCTGTGATGCGAGTGACTGTTGTTCAAACACAATGCCATCGATTTCAGGCAAATTGCTTTCCCCGGCATCGCTGTAAAAAGTAACGCTGTCGAATTCGTGATCGCGCTTCAGCAGCGGCAACATGCTTTCCAGAGCAGCGGCACTGCATTTCATGCCCTGGTATTCACCGTAACGCAGCAAGTAACCATTGTAGCCTTCGAGCATGTGCATGCCGCCCTCCTTCCAGGGGCAGAGAAACATTTCCGGTAAAATCTGGTGTATGCGCAGGCCATGCGCACGTGCCAGCGACAGGCTTCGATCCATGATATCCCTGTCTACAACGGCAATTGCGATCGGGTTGCTGGCTGTATTACCCAACGCAAAATGCTGCGTCTCGATATCCCGCGCAAGCTGGTCTTCCACCTGAAATTCAATCGCGGACAGTACCTGGCGGCTGGCCTTGTTCGGCAAGCTAACCTGGGTCATGTAAACGCATTGCTGCGGCAGCAGCAGAATGACGGGATCGCGATGCTGTGCGGCGATTACCGGCAACTCCGCCTGGGTGCCCAGCTGCCATTCGCCAACAACCGATTTTGCGGTCGAATCCAGCAGCGCCCAACGAAACTCGCCCAGCTCGGCCTCGGCAAAATGGATGGCCAGGTAATTCATTAAAACTGTCCCAGGCTGCGGTGCAGCACCGAAGTCTTGCCCTTGGCATCGCGATACACCAGAGAAGCAAGATTGAATATCTGTTCGCCCTGTACCACCTGCCCCC
>CAXBMV010000516.1:0-3058 GCA_963976575.1 uncultured Gammaproteobacteria bacterium
CCGGCGATGATTGGATTTAGTGTGCCGCTGGCGTATCGACGGGCCATTTCAGACAGGCTCAGCGGGGTGATAGACGATGCCTTGCCGGCGCTTTCAAATTGCTCGAAGCGCGCCTTGCACAGCGCACGCATCGCCTGCATCGCCGCAGCAAGAAACTTTCTCGGATCAAACTGGCTCGGGTCCTGCATAGCCATGCGTCGAAACTCGGCGCTCATCGCCAGGCGACAGTCAGTATCGATATTGATCTTGCGCACGCCGTAGCTGATACCGCGAACAATTTCGTCCAGCGGCACACCCCATGTTTGTGGCATCTCGCCACCGAATTGATTGAAAATGTCCTGCAGCTCCTGCGGGACCGACGATGAGCCGTGCATCACCAGGTGTACACCCGGCATCCTCTGGTTGATTGTCTTGACTGTATCCATGGCAAGAATTTCACCATCCGGTTTACGGCTGAACTTGTAGGCGCCATGCGAAGTTCCCATCGCAATTGCAAGCGCATCGACCCGGGTTTTGCTGACAAACTCGACCGCCTCATCGGGGTCGGTTAACAACTGTTCACGGTTGAGTTTGCCTTCGAAGCCATGACCATCTTCTTTTTCACCCTCGCCGCTTTCCAGCGAACCCAGGCAACCCAGTTCTCCTTCAACGGAAACGCCGATGTCATGTGCGATGCGCGTCACTTCACTGGTTACCGCGAGGTTATAGTCGAAACTGGCCGGGGTAGTGGCATCGGCCTCCAGCGAACCGTCCATCATCACCGAGCTGAAGCTGGCCTGCATCGCCGAAACACAGGTGGCGCGATTATTGCCGTGATCCTGGTGCAGACAAACAGGAATATCTGGATACATCTCTTCTGCTGCTTCGACCATCTTGCGAATCATGGTATCGCCGGCATAACTGCGCGCGCCCCGGCTCGCCTGCAGAATTACCGGTGCATCGACCTGCGCAGCCGCTTCCATGATGGCGAGTACCTGCTCCATATTATTGATATTGAAGGCAGGTACGCCATAGGCGTACTCGGCTGCATGATCGAGCAATTGTCTCAGTGTTATTCGTGCCATTTACTACTCCCGCTAAGTAACTAAAATCTGTGTAAACCTTGTAGCCTCGACTTATTTTTTGCGGCTATTCAATACGCTCGCTTTTTCACTAGGCCGCACGACGTTTACGCTCAACCAACTGCCATATCAGTGGTGTAAAAATTAATTGCATGGCCAGGTCGATCTTGCCACCGGGTACCACTATGACGTTTGATCGCGACATGAAACTGTTTGTGATCATGCTCAGCAGATAAGGAAAATCGATGCCACGCGGGTTAGCAAAACGTATCACCACCATGGATTCGTCGGCGGTCGGAATCCAGCGTGCTATGAACGGATTGGAGGTATCCACCACCGGCACGCGTTGAAAATTGATATCCGTGTTTGTGAACTGAGGGCAGATGTAATCGATGTAATCCGGCATCCGCCGGAGTATCGTATCGGTAACCGCCTCGGCCGAGTAACCACGCGCGGTCTTGTCGCGATGGATTTTCTGGATCCATTCCAGGTTGGTTACCGGCACCACGCCGACTTTTAAATCCGCGTATCTGGCAATGTCGACCTTGTCGGTTTTCACGGCACCATGCAGTCCCTCATAGAAAAGCAGGTCCGTGCCCTCGGCAAATGATTCCCAGTCTGTAAATTCGCCGGGCTCTACGCCATAGCTTTTGGCTTCCTGCTGATCATGCACGTAGTGGCGAGTGCGACCCTGGCCAGTCTCACCGTATTCCCTGAACACGGTTTCGAGTTCTTCGAACAGATTAGCTTCGGCACCAAAGTGACTGAAATTGCGATCGCCCTTTTGTTCCGCTTGCAGCATCGCTGCTTTCATGTCGTTGCGGTTATAGCGATGAAAAGCATCACCTTCGATGAAACAGGCGTTTACTTTTTCGCGGAAGAAAATTTGCGAAAAGGTATCTTTAACCGTCGAAGTGCCGGCTCCCGAGGAGCCGGTTATGGAAAGAATTGGGAATTTTTTAGACATAGTGTTGTTTAGTTCCTGAGTAATCCACGGCTGCCGAATAGCGGGGGTCTTGCAAACTCGACCCCGGCAAAGACATATTCGACGACGTCCTCGACCATATCCCTGGAGCCGAAAATGAACGGCACCCGCTGGTGTAATGAGTCCAGTTTGATATTTACTATGGGCTGGTCGCCGTCGCTGGCCATGCCACCCGCCTGTTCGATGATGAATGCCAGTGGTAAGGCTTCGTAGAGAAATCTCAGGCGACCATTCGCATAGGCGGCGCGAGAATCAGCAGGATAGAGAAAGACGCCGCCACGAACGAGAATCCGAAAGGCCTCGGCAACCAGCGAAGCATTCCAGCGCATATTGAAATCGACACCCAGCGGACCCTCCTCGCCGGAAATACAGTCATCGATAAAATGTCTGATCGATGTATCCCAGAATCGGTAATTGGAGGTATTTATCGCAAACTCACGCTGCCCGGGAGGTATCGTCAGTGCATCGCTTAACAGGTAGAACACTGACTCCGAAGGGTTTAACGCAAACAGGCGACAGCCATTACCGCAACTGAGTACCAGCACTGTTTGCGGTCCATAGACGAGGAATCCGGCAGCCTTTTGATGCTCTCCCAGCCTGTCAGTGAAGATACGATCCACGTCGATTTGCAATACCGAGAAAATCGATCCTATAGTCATATTGGTATCGATGTTGGAAGAACCATCGAGTGGGTCTATAGCGACGATATGCGCTGCCCCTGTATCAATCTCGAGCAATTCATGGCTTTCCTCCGATGCGAGATAGGAAATCGGTGTCATTCTGAGCTGTTCTTCGAATATGTCGTGGGCCAGAAGATCCATCGGTTTTTGTAGATCTCCATCGGCATTGTGACTAGCAATGGAATCACGGCAGGCTGACCTGTCGTAACACGACAATAATGCCGATAGCTTTACACCAGCTTTGGCGACCCCCTGGAGGATTCGGGCAATATCCTGTTTTGTATCGTTGTCGGCCGACCATGATTTCAGGAATAGATCTAGGGTTACTGCAG
>CAXBMV010000517.1:0-3055 GCA_963976575.1 uncultured Gammaproteobacteria bacterium
GCGCGCGGTGTTGCCGGCCTCAACATGCGCCTGTATGGCTTGCATGAACTCATACTTCGCCTTGGCATCCTTGTCGTTGGACTTGGCCAGCTTGCCCGACCTTTCCGTCTGTCTTGCGATCGACTCCATGTCAGCGAGCAGCAGTTCGGTGTTTATCGTTTCTATGTCACTGAGCGGATCGATCTTGTTGTTCACATGGATAATGTCGCTGTCTTCGAAACAACGCACCACCTGCGCGATCGCGTCGGTTTCGCGGATGTGGCCGAGGAACTGGTTACCCAGGCCCTCGCCTTTAGAGGCGCCCGCAACCAGGCCGGCGATATCGACAAATTCCATCGTTGTCGGCAGTATCTTCTTCGGTTTGACGATGTCGGCCAGCTGCTGCAGACGCGGGTCAGGTACTTCGACTATGCCGACATTCGGATCGATCGTGCAAAACGGGTAGTTTTCGGCTGCTATGCCGGCTTTGGTCAGCGAATTGAACAGCGTCGATTTACCGACGTTGGGCAGCCCGACAATGCCACATTTAAATCCCATCTTTGTATTCTCTATGTATGTAAGGCTTGCATGGCCTTGTCGATGCGACCTTCATAAACTAGTGGCATCACTGCCAGGGTATCGCGGTTGGCATCGTCGATGGCGCCTGAATCGGCCTGTGAAGGCTTGTGTAACACGTAGTTGACCACTTCGCTGGCATCGCCTGGATGGCCAATACCGATGCGAACGCGGAAAAAGTCGCGGCTGCCGAGGTGGCTGAAAATATCGCGCAAACCATTGTGTCCACCGTGGCCTCCGCCCAGCTTGATGCGGTTGGTGCCCGGGGGCAGGTCGAGTTCGTCGTGCAAAACCAGGATTTGTTCGGGCGCTATCTTGTAGTAACGCGCCAGAGCAGCCACCGGCTGACCACTGCGATTCATGAAGTTTTGCGGTTTGAGTAGATAAACGTCGTGCCCATCGACGCGGAATTTACATTCCTCTGCCGAGTATCGCTTTTCCAGACGGAAATTCAGGCCTTGCTCGGCAGCGATCATGTCGACCAGCCAGAAGCCGGCATTATGCCGCGTATCAACGTAATCGGCCCCGGGGTTACCGAGGCCGACAATCAAACGTATATCTGCTGTCAGCGCAGCCACGCCACGAGTTACTCTTCGCCTTTGTTATCGCCTTCGGAGTCATCACCGTCTTCGGTTTCTTCGTCGCCTTCAGTTTCAGGCGCTTCAGGAGCTTCGTCGGATATTTCTTCTTCAGCACGGGTCTTGACCACAGCCAACACACCCATATCGTGGGCATCGTGTTCGTCTTCTTCGTCAACATGCGTCAGCGAAACAATTTCTACGCCGCTCGGCAAAGTGATGTCTGACAGATGCAGGGTTTCACCCAGATGCAGATTCTCTGCATCGATTTCCAGATACTCGGGTAAATCCTTCGGCAAACTGATGATTTCGATTTCCGATATCAGGTGGGTCAACATGCCACCGTCCGTCTTCACGCCTACACATTCTTCGGCGTTGAGGATATGGATCGGTACCACAACCTTCAGTGGCTTCTTGTTATCGATACGATAAAAGTCTGCGTGCAACACCTTGTTCTTGTAAGGGTGACGCTGCAGGTCACGCAGAATGACTTCTTCGGTAGTGCTTCCGACTTGAAGGTTGATGATCTGTGTGTAAATAGCTTCGTTTTCAAGCTCATGGATGAATTCATTTTGCTTGATACTGATAGTTACGGGGTCGTGATCACCGCCGTATACGATTGCTGGTACCAGGTTCTCGTGTCTCAGGCGGCGGCTCGCACCTTTCCCCGAAACAGAACGTGGTTCAGCATTCAGATGAATATGTTCCGACATTGCTGTACTCCAAAATTAAAAAAACCGTCTTGCGACGGAGGCCTGTCTTGCGACCAGACAGGAATTAAAGCCGCCGTAGCGACTATCGTCAGTCCATATACAATGAGCTGACCGATTCTTCGTAATGAATACGGCGGATGGTTTCCGCCAGCATTCCCGCTACCGATACCTGCCGAATCTTGCTACAGGCTGCTGCCTCCGGAGACAGCGGTATGGTATCGGTGACCACCAATGTGTTCATGGTCGAATTCTCTATATTCTCTATCGCCTTACCCGACAATACCGCGTGGGTACAATAGGCGTATACGCCCCTGGCACCGCGCTCTTTCAGCGCACCCGCGGCCTGGCACAGCGTGCCGGCGGTGTCGACCATGTCGTCGACGATGATGCAGGTCTTGTCTTTTACTTCACCGATGATGTTCATCACCTTGGCCATACCCGGCTGTGGTCGACGTTTGTCGATAATCGCGAGATCAGCTTCGTCCAGCTGCTTGGCCACGGCCCTGGCGCGAACCACACCGCCAACATCGGGCGAAACCACGATCATGTCGGGAAACTTTTGTTTCCAGATATCGCCCATCAGGATGGGTGATGCGTATACGTTGTCCACCGGACATTCGAAGAAGCCCTGGATCTGGTCGGCGTGCAAGTCTATCGTCAGCACACGATCAACCCCGACACCGGTAAGCATGTTGGCGACCACTTTAGCGGTAATCGGAACCCGCTGTGATCTAACCCGACGATCCTGGCGCGCATAGCCAAAATAAGGGATGACCGCGGTCAGGCGACTCGACGAGGCGCGTTTGATCGCATCGACCATCACCATCAATTCCATCAGATTATCGTTGGTGGGTACGCAGGTAGGCTGGACAATAAATACATCCTTGCCGCGCACATTCTCACCGATTTCTACCGAGGTTTCGCCATCACTGAACTTTCCCACCGAGGCGAGGCCCAGCGGTATATCCAGGTGGCCAACTATGGCGCGAGCCAATTCCGGATTGGCGTTCCCGCTGAAGACCATCAAGTCATCTGATGCAAGGTTGCCAACCATGGAGCTCTCTCATTGCGTTTAAAAATATGGCTGGGCCTGAACTAACTACTGCACCAGCTCCCTTACGGCGATCAACATCCAGATCGACTATACGCTTTGTATTAGTTGATCTGGGTATTGCTTAATATGGCTGGGCCGGCTGGATTCGAACCAAC
>CAXBMV010000518.1:0-3053 GCA_963976575.1 uncultured Gammaproteobacteria bacterium
GCCCTGCGTAATCATGGCGTAGTCGCGCCTATCGATGTACATCTTATGGTCAAACCGGTTGACCGTATCATTCCTGATTTCGCCAGCGCCGGGGCCAGTATTATTACCTTTCATCCCGAAGCCTCGGAGCATATCGACCGCAGCCTCGGCCTGATTCGCGAGCAGGGTTGCCGTGCCGGACTGGTGTTCAATCCGGCCACGCCTCTGAGCTACCTCGACTATGTGCTCGACAAGGTCGACATGGTTTTGCTGATGTCGGTCAACCCCGGTTTTGGCGGTCAAAGCTTCATCCCGGCTACACTGGACAAGCTGCGCCAGGCGCGGCGTATCATCGATGCCTCGGGCTACGATATACGTCTGGAGGTCGACGGTGGCGTCAAGCTCGACAATATTGCCGAGATCGCGGCCGCTGGTGCCGACACCTTTGTCTCCGGTTCAGGTATCTTTGGCAAGGCCAGTGACGGCGACAAGCATCGCTACGACAGTATCATCGGGCAGATGCGTGATGCACTGGACGGCGTCAACGCCGTCTGATCGCGAAGAGACAAAATCGTAGATATGGCGCTAATGCTGTGATAGATTCAAGCGCCTGACCAGACAGATTAATGTCAATGACTCAAATACGCTTACACAGAAACGGGACCGTACAAAGCTGGCGATGCTAATCGCGAGCTGTTTTCACCTGTTTTCTGTTTAACCGTTTTTTCAAGAGTCTCCCATGAATTTAAAGCAATTCGATCATATCAAGCGCGATTTCAATCGCATTCCGCTGGTACGCGAAATATTCGCCGACCTGGATACCCCGCTCAGTACCTATCTGAAACTTGCCGATGCGCCTTACTCGTATTTGTTCGAATCGGTGCAGGGCGGAGAGAAATGGGGCAGGTACTCGATCATTGGCATGGCCTGCAATACCAGGCTCAAGGTGTTCGGCAACAAGGCCCTTCTCGAAGTCGATGGCGAGATTGTCGATCAGGAGGAGACCGATGATCCACTGTCTTATATCGAGGACTATCTGGATAGCTTCAAGGTTTACGAAGCGCCTTACCTGCCCAAGTTCCACGGCGGACTGGTGGGTTATTTCGGTTACGATACGATCCGTTATATAGAACCAAAGCTGGCTCACTGTCCCAACCCGGATAAGCACGAAACTCCGGACATCCTGTTAATGCTCAGCGACGAACTGGTGGTTTTCGACAATCTAGCCTCGCGCATGTTTTTGATCGTGCATGTCGATCCGGCGCAGCAGCAGGCATGGGAGCGCGGCCAGCAACGTCTCGCTGAACTCGAGACTCAGCTTGAAACCACCCGGTTGAATATAAAATCGAAACCTGCTTCGCAGGCGGTCGTGGAAACCGATTTCACCTCGGAATTCACCGAACAGGGTTTTCAGCAGGCGGTGGAGAAAGCGCGCCAGTATATTATCGATGGTGACGCGATGCAGATCGTGTTGTCGCAACGCCTGTCGATTCCCTACCGGTCAACGCCCATCGATTTATATCGCGCGCTGCGCAGCCTGAACCCTTCACCTTATATGTACTACCTGAATCTCGGCGACCATCACGTGGTTGGTTCCTCACCGGAGATTCTGGTACGCCTCGAAGACGAGACGGTGACGGTCAGACCTATCGCCGGTACCCGCCCGCGCGGCAAAGACGAGGCAGAGGATGATGCGCTGGAACAGGACCTGCTCGATGACCCGAAGGAAATCGCCGAACACCTGATGCTGATCGATCTCGGCCGTAACGATGCAGGCCGTGTCAGCGAAGTGGGTAGCGTCAGGCTGACCGAGAAAATGATCGTCGAGCGCTACTCGCATGTGATGCATATCGTTTCCAATGTCGAAGGGCGCATTAAATCGGGCATGTCTGCCATTGATGTGTTGCGCGCCACCTTCCCGGCAGGAACGGTTTCCGGTGCACCGAAGATTCGCGCGATGGAAATCATCGACGAACTGGAGCCGGTGAAGCGCGGTATCTATTCGGGCGCGGTGGGTTATATCTCCTGGAGCGGCAACATGGATACCGCGATTGCGATTCGTACCGCGGTGATCAAGGATGAACAGCTCTATATTCAGGCCGGTGCCGGCATAGTCTACGATTCGACGCCCGAAAACGAATGGGCCGAAACCATGAACAAGGGGCGCGCTATTTTTCGCGCGGTGGCTATGGCCGAGGCAGGACTGGCATCGCGCGACCCCGGCGACTGCGAAGAAGAGGAGGCATAGCGATGAAAGTTTTGATGATCGATAACTATGACTCCTTTACCTATAACCTGGTGCAATACCTGGGTGAACTAGGCGCCGAAGTGGAAGTGCAGCGCAATGATCAGATCGATGTCGAGGACATATTGCGAAACGACGCCAGCCACGTGATGATATCACCCGGACCGGGCACACCCGATCAGGCCGGTGTTTCCATGGCGGCAATAAGCGCGCTGGCTGGCGTCAAGCCGGTATTCGGGGTTTGCCTGGGGCATCAAAGCATAGGTCAGGTTTACGGTGGCGAAATCGTGCACGCGCGCGAGATCATGCATGGCAAGACATCTGCGGTGAAACACAATGGCAGTGGTGTGTTTCGTGGATTGCAGAACCCGTTGCAGGCCACGCGTTATCATTCACTGGTGATCAACAAGAACAAGATACCCGATTGCCTGGAAGTAACCGCCTGGACCGAAAACGCGGATGGCAGCCTCGGTGAAATCATGGCGGTACGGCATAAACATCTGGCTATCGAAGGGGTACAATTTCACCCCGAATCGATCTTGAGCGAGCAGGGGCATGATTTGTTGCGCAACTTTCTGCAAATGAAAGCTAATTGAGCGGGAACAGGGGGAGTAATAGTGGATATACAAGCGGCCATTAAGGCGGTTATCGCCAGGCAGGATTTGAGCAGCGACGAAATGAGCAGCGTGATGCAGCAAATCATGACCGGCGAATGCAGTGCCGCGCAAATTGGTGGTTTTCTTGTCGGCCTGCGTATGAAGGGCGAGAGTGTCGACGAGATTACCGCTGCCGCCAGGGTAATGCGCAGCCTCTCCAATAGCGTCAAGGT
>CAXBMV010000519.1:0-3052 GCA_963976575.1 uncultured Gammaproteobacteria bacterium
GAAACGATCGGAGAACTCGAGGTACTGGACTATCTGAAACGCATCGCCCAGGGAGATAACACTATCCTGGTCGTTGATTCGCGCACCCCGGCATGGGTAGCCAAGGGCACTATACCGGGCGCGATTAACATCCCCTGGACCAGTCTCGATCCGGATAAGGGCGCCGACCCGATATCCATGGGCGAAATTCTGGAAGGGCAATTCAACGCAAAAAATCTCGAAGGAATGTGGAATTTCAGGGATGTAAAAACCCTGGTCATGTTTTGCAACGGTATGTGGTGCGGGCAATCTCCGAATAACATTATGAACCTGCTCGGCTTCGGCTACCCGGCCCACAAAATCAAGTGGTATCGTGGCGGCATGCAGAACTGGGAAAATCTCGGTTTGAGTACCGCAAAACCAATCCAGGAGTAATCCTGCAGCATCGCAATGGGCATTGCCCTTTCAGGCAGTCATGTCCACAACCTTTCTCGAAATACCGCGGCCGGCAAAACAGCTCGCCTTACGCGTAGGACAGCTCTACGGTAGCAGCCGTAGCCTGTTTCTCGCCGAGCAGATAGCCGCCCATCCCGGCCTGTCGGTTATCGTTTGCTGCGACATGGCGGATGTCGAGCAACTGGAACAGGAAATTCGATTTTTCAGCCATGAAAAACCGACTGTATACCGCTTTCCTGACCTCGAAACCCTGCCCTACGACCAGTTTTCACCCCACCAGGACATCATCTCCGAACGCATCAAGTGCCTGGCGAATATATCCTCGGCCAGCAAGGGGTTACTCATCCTGCCGGTGAGTACGCTTTTGCAAAAAGTGGCACCGTCCGAGTTTATTCATCAAAGATCGCTGCAGTTGAAAATCGGTGATCAAATCGACCCATTGCAACTGCGCGAAAAATTGAGCCACTACGGCTACCACTCGGTTTCACAGGTGGAAGAGCATGGCGAGTACAGCCTGCGCGGGGCGATCATGGACCTCTTCCCTATGGGTAGCAGCAAACCTTTTCGCATCGAGTTTTTCGATGACGAGGTCGAAACGATTCGTAGTTTCGAAGCCGAAACTCAGCTCTCTATTGAAAAGGTCGAAGCGATCAACCTGTTGCCTGCACAGGAATACCCGCTGGACGAGGAAGGGATTCGCCAGTTTCGCCTCAGGTTCCGCGAGAATTTCGCAATAGACCCGAACACCTGCCCGGTATACGTCGATATTTCGGCGGGTATAGCCTCGGCCGGCGTCGAGTATTACCTGCCGCTGTTTTTCGAGCATCTCTCCAGCCTGATTGAATACTTGCCGGCTAACAGTCAGTTCCTTATCGACGATGCCGCCCAGCAACAGGCCGAAGCCTTTGTCGCTCAGGTTCAGGCGCGCTACCAGTCACGACGCCACAATCTGGAATGGCCATTATTACCCCCTGATGAACTGTATCTGGAATCGCAGGCACTGCTGCATCTTGAGCAGGCTTATCCCTGTATTTATTTTTCCGTATTCAAGTTCGATCAGGAAAATGAGAGCCGCATCAACGCTGCCAGCCAGGCCATTCCCAGCCTCGGCCTGCAACCGAACAGCGAGCAACCCGACAAGGCACTGAGGGAGTTTATCGACAACCCTGGCTGGAAGAAAATCCTCTTCAACGCCGAGTCGGCGGGGCGTCGCGAATTCCTCAACGAAATGCTGCAGCACTACTCGATTCATCCCAGTCCGGCAAAAACCTGGGGCGATTTTCTTTCCAATCAGAATAATCGTTATTTCATCACTGCATCGTCATTGCAAACCGGGATGACGCTGGCTGATCAGGGTATCGCCATAATCGCCGAGAGCCAGTTGTTCGGCGAACGCGCCGAACAACGGCGTCGCCGCAAATACCGCAAGACCCGAGATGCTGAATCGACCATACAAAGCCTCGCCGACCTGCAGGAAGGCGCCGCTGTGGTGCACGAAGACCATGGCGTCGGTCGCTACCGTGGACTGAAAACCCTCACCGTTTCGCAGATCGACACAGAATTTCTGTGCATCGAGTACGCCAACGAAGACAAGCTCTACGTACCGGTATCGTCGCTACACCTGATCAGCCGCTATGCCGGGGCCAGTGATGAAAACGCCCCGCTGCATCGTCTGGGAAGCGATCACTGGCAGCGCACGCGGCGCAAAGCCCAGGAAAAGATTCATGATGTCGCCGTAGAACTGCTGGAAATTCAGGCGCGCCGCGAAGCCCAGCGTGGCTTCTCACACCCGGTCTCGGAAGACGAATACCAGCAGTTTGCCAGTGAATTTCCGTTCGAGGAAACCCCCGACCAGCTAACCACCATCCAGGCAGTCATCGACGACATGCAATCGGAGCGTCCGATGGATCGTATCGTTTGTGGCGACGTCGGCTTTGGCAAGACCGAAGTCTGCATGCGCGCGGCCTTTACTGCAGCGAATGCCGGCAAGCAGGTTGCCGTGCTGGTTCCGACCACCCTGCTGGCGCAGCAGCATTACCAGAATTTTCTCGACCGCTTTGCCGACTGGCCGATTCGAATTACCTGTCTGTCGCGTTTTACTGCGAAGAAGGACCTCGATGAGTCCTTGCTGCAGATCGCTTCGGGCAGAATTGATATCGTCATAGGCACTCACAAACTGTTATCCGACACGATAAAATACAAAGACCTGGGTCTGGTGATTATCGACGAGGAGCATCGCTTCGGAGTACGTCACAAGGAAAAACTGAAGGCCTTGCGAGCCAGCGTAGACCTGCTCACCATGACTGCAACGCCGATTCCGCGCACGCTCAACATGTCACTTTCCGGTATGCGTGATCTGTCCATCATCGCCACTCCGCCGATGCAGCGACACGCGATCAAGACTTTTGTTTCGCGCTGGAACAATGACAGCATCGTCGAAGGCTGTCAGCGTGAACTGAAGCGCGGTGGACAGATTTATTTTCTGCACAATGAAATCCGTACCATCGAAAAAACAGCCAGTGAACTTGCGGAGTTAATCCCCGAGGCGCGTATCGGCATTGTGCACGGACAGATGAAAGAAAAGGAACTGGAACAGGTGATGCTGGACTTTTATCAC
>CAXBMV010000520.1:0-3049 GCA_963976575.1 uncultured Gammaproteobacteria bacterium
CCACAACCTCGCCTGCAGGATAGTATCGCTGGTATTCACGCTGGCGATACACACCGTCGACACCCTGGCTTATCGCGAGCGCCGACTCGGGATCCAGCTGGCGTTTCAGGTAAACGAATTCACGGTTGGCGCGCTGCTTCAGGTTGGCCACGGTTTCACGGTAATCCAGATCCAGCTTGGCGGTGACCTGCTTCAATGCGCTCAGGTCCTGCAGAATTTCAGACGGGTTAACCCAAACGGAGTCCACCGGCGTGCTGATCGCCAGCGGCGTGCCGAAGCGATCAAGGATAGTGCCACGGTAGGCGGGTGTTTCAATGGTACGGATTTGTCGCTGCACACCCTGGCTGGCGAGAAAATCCTGCTCGTAAAGCTGCAGGTACAAGGCGCGCCCCACCAGGCCGCCGAGCAGCCCGAGCATCACCACCAAAACGAAATAATGGCGCAAGCCGGAAAACTTGACCTGATGTTCGCTGCTGGCGTCGTTATTGCGTTTCATGGCAGGCGTACCAGCTCGATGTCTTCGGGCAGGCGCATCTTCAAATTCTTGCGCGCCCTGGCCTCAACATTACTATGCGTAGCCAGCGTCGTATTTTGCAGTTGCAGACGCCCCCACTGAATCACTTGCTGATCCTGCAGTTTTTGCAAATTACGCAGATCGGCGAATAACACACGACTCTCGTGCTTCACGTATATCACCGTCAGTGCGCTGCCGAGAACCAGAGTCAACAGCAGATATAGCCAGTATTGGCGGGACATCAGGCCGCTCGCTCTGCGATGCGCAGCACGGCGCTGCGCGCGCGTGGATTCTCTGCCAGCTCCTTTGCGCCCGCCTTGATCGCTTTGCCGACCAGTCTCAGGCGGATGTTGTCCGGTATCTCACTATCGCGCAGCGGCAAGCCACGCGGTATTTTCGCGCGACTACTCTGCGCTTTGAAAAACCGCTTTACCAGGCGGTCTTCCAGGGAATGAAAACTGATCACTACCAGGCGGCCTCCAACGCACAGAATCTCGTAAATCGATTCCAGCAGCGATTGAATCTGAGCCAGTTCCTGGTTGATGTGTATACGAATTGCCTGGAAACTCTTTGTCGCCGGGTTTTTGTTGTTTTTCGGGCGCGGTACGGTCGCGGCGATGATACCGGCCAGTGTCGCGGTATCGTCGATTGCCTGAGTCTGACGCAGCTCGACGATCTTGCGCGCTATACGCCGCGAATGGCGCTCTTCGCCATACTCCCAGAGGACGCGAGCTATCTCGGCCTCGTCGGCCTGTGCCAGCCATACCGCTGCCGATTCACCGGCACCGGGATTCATACGCATGTCCAGCGGCCCCTTGTGCATGAAGCTGAAACCACGGCTGGCATCGTCCAGCTGCGGCGAAGAAACGCCGAGATCGAGGAGCACACCGTCGATGCCTTCGAGCAGGTTGATTTGCTGCAGTTGTTCGCGCATGTTGGCGTAATCGTCGTGAATTATGGTCACCCGGCTATCCGCGCCCAGTGCCAGCTGTGCCGCGGCTATCGCCTGCGGATCGCGGTCCATGACCACCAGCCTGCCCTGATCGCCGAGGCGCTCCAGTATCGAGCGGGCATGACCACCGCGGCCATAGGTGCCATCGACATAGCGCCCATCGGGCCTGATCTGTAATTGCTCGATGACTTCATCGTGTAGCACCGGTGCATGCGAAGGCTTCACAGGGTTAGCTCCGCCAGCGCATCGGGCATTTCATCGCTATTGCCATCACCCAGCCATTCCTGCATGCGTTCAGTCCAGACGGCTTCATCCCAGAGTTCAAACTTCTTGCCCTGCCCTATGAGCACGACTTTCTTGCCGAGTTGCGCGTAATCACGTAGCGGCGCCGACAACAGCATGCGACCATTGCCGTCGACTTCGATTTCGGTGGCGTGACCTATGAGCAGACGCTGGATGCGGCGTGTGGTGGGATTGAAACTGGGCAGGGCTTCGATCTTTTCTTCGATCAATTCCCATTCGGGCAAGGGGTAAATCAACAGGCAGGGCTGGTCGGTATCTATAGTCACCACCAGCTGACTCTGGCAAATTTCGAGCAGCCGATCGCGATAGCGCGCGGGTAGAACGATTCTACCCTTCGCGTCCAAAGACAAGTTTGAGACTCCCCTAAATTTGTGCACGCTTAACCCGTTATGCGCCACGATGTGACACTTTTACCCACTTGGGGACACAATATGGCTTATATTGACCTCAAGTCAAGTAAATTTGGGTCTGGTTTACAGGTCTTTTCTCAATAGCGTCAATAACTTAGATGTATTTCCTACAAATAATAAGGGGATTAACGAGACAAATCGAACACTTAGGTATAACACTTAATGTAATACTTTAAGTAAAAGGCATTTTTGTGCGATTTTGCACAAATGGGGCGGGTAGCGAGCCAGTCTTCATGCGCCGCTGGTTTGTCAGGCTGATTAAGCGGCATTGCCAGCTACCGGTGATGGTGAAAAGTAAGGAATTCAACCCTGGTGCAACTGAAATTTCGATGCCATTGTGCGAGAGCCTGGCGCCGCTCGTTGCCCCAGCTGGACCCGCTGACCGCGCGGATGGACGCTATCGTAAATTTAGCCCAAAATGCTCCCTCACTATCGATTTCTCCAGGCGTACAAATGTCGAATGATCCACTCCTGCAGCCCTACAAACTGAAACATTTAACCCTGCGCAATCGCATCATGGTGGCCTCGCATGAGCCCGCCTATCCCGAGGACGGCATGCCCAAGGATCGCTATCGCGCCTATACGGTGGAGCGCGCCAAAGGTGGCGTTGCGCTAACCATGACGGCAGGTTCTGCCTCGGTTTCGCGAGACAGCCCGCCGGTATTCAACAACATTCTTGCCTGGAAGGACGAGATAGTCGGCTGGATGAAGCAGTTGACCGATGAATGCCATGACCACGACACCGCGGTCATGATTCAGCTCACCCATCTCGGGCGCAGGACTCGCTGGGACAAGGCCAGCTGGTTGCCCGCGGTCTCGGCAGGCCACGAACGCGAGGCCGCGCATCGGGCCTTCCCCAAAATGGCGGAA
>CAXBMV010000521.1:0-3048 GCA_963976575.1 uncultured Gammaproteobacteria bacterium
CGGTGACCCTGGCCGAGGGTGCCCGGCGTCTGCCGGCCGCCGAGACCGCGTTGATCGGCGCGCTGGAAACTCCGCTGGCGCCGATCTGGGCGATATTGTTGTTTTCCGAGATTCCGACCGCTTATACGCTGATCGGCGGTAGCATCATCCTGGTCGCGATAGTTGCCTCGCAGCTACCCGTCTCGCGGCTGCGTGCCTGGTTGCCGTCTTAAACGCTGTAACTGCAGAAAAACTTTTTCACATACTCCTGCGATTCCCACTGGTAGCCCATGCCCTGGGGCACAAGGAAGGTATCACCCTGACTGAATTCGAAGACTATGCCATCGGCATTGGTGATCGAGCCACTACCGGCGAGGATATGCATGATTTCGGATCGCTCGATAGTGCCGGCGACGCGCTTCATCGGACTGGATTCCCAGATGCCGGCCTGAAACTTGTTGCCCGGATCCTGGTAGAGCGAAAGCAGGCCCATTTCAGGTACTTCGCTCTCGAACTGTTTAGCGTCGAGTTTGCCCATGGAGGGCAGGGCCGCATTCTCATCGGCGAGTATGGCCCTTAACCCCGGGCTGGCCTGGGTTCCCGCAGCGGGGTTGTCGTGGATGCCCCAGAACTTGCGTACGTATTCCTGCTGACGCCAGATGCAGTCGGTACCCCGGGGTATTACAAAACACTGACCAGGTCCGAAGCTTTCTATCTGACCGTCGCGATGCTCGATGCTGATGCGGCCTTCGAGCAGGAACATGAATTCATCGACATCGTAGGGCGCCATTTTCAATTCCATCTCGGTGCAGTCCCAGACCCCGGCGGTAAAGAGGCCGTCGCTGCTCTCATGGTACTGGTGTCCGTTTTGCTTCGGCTCGCCGCTGCTGAGGAACTCTGCGGCAATCGCCGGCCAGGCTTGCAGCCCGGTTTTCGCGTCGCCATCGCGATCAAATTTGATTACTTTTAAATCGGCCATTTTATTCGTCCTCGGAGCTTGTTGGATTTTTCTTCAATAACTTACGCACACGACTGTTGCTGATTACCTTGTTGTTCTTCACGTATTCTTCGTGGTTCTCCTCGACGCGGGAAAGATCGTAAACGTAGTTCACCATCAACCCCAGAGACTGCTGCATGCCCTTGGGAGAAGTGTCACCAAGAATATTGATGCGCTTCAATATGGCACCATTCTTGAGATGAAACCTGGCCACGGGATCCAGTGGTTCTCCGCGCCTGTTCTTCTGTTCCAGAAAATAAGTCGCCGCCAGACCTTCCACGCGATCGCGCAATGGGGCATCGGCATCGCTGTCAAATTGCTGTAGCAGTGAGGCCACGTCGCTGTCTTTTTCTGCCCGCTTTTTCAACCAGGCGGCGAAACCGGGCGCCGGTGACAGGGTGGAAAACTTTTTCAGTTCGGGGAAGCGAAGTTTCAGGCTGGTGGCCACCTGCTTGATCAGGAAATTACCGAAGGAAACACCGGCGAGCCCGCTGTGACAATTCGAGATCGAATAAAAAATGGCACAGTCCAGCTCATCGACTACCACCGCAGCCTCGTCGCGCTGCAGAATTTCTCCGATGCTGGCGGGAATATGATCGGCGAGGGCGACCACGACAAACACCAGGGGTTCGTCTTCCATGGATGGATGGAAAAATGCAAAACAATGGCGATCTTCGGGTTGCAGACGACTGCGCAATTCGTCCCAACTCTTGATTTCGTGTACCGCCTCGTAGGCGATAATTTTCTCAAGAATATGCGCCGGCGTGGTCCAGTCGATAGGTTGCATTGTCAAAAAGGCGCGGTTGAACCAGGCATTGAAGAGATGGTGAAAATCGGTGTCGATTTTCTTCAGGCCGGGATGTTCTGCAATCAGGACTAGCAAATGCTCGCGCATTTTTACCAGCCTGCGCGTGCCGCTGGTGGCAAGATTGATTCGCCTTAACAATTCCTGGCGACGTGGTTCCGCGGCCGCACCGAGTCGTTTCAGATTTACCGCATCGGGCGTCTGCTGGTAGTCATCGGCACAGGACTTGATTTGCTCGGCATCGACGTCGTAGTCCTGCTGCAACAGTTCGAAAAAAGACAGGCGTTCATTGTCATCGAGTTTTTCATAGGCATTGAGTATGCGTTCTGCCAGCAACAGGCTGGAGTACTCACCGTCAGATTCCATCATCAACCGGCACAGCGACTCGATGGTCTCGGTTTCCTGTTTCAGTAAATGCTTGCGGATTAGCGCAGGGGTCCAGTTGGCGATTCGCAGTGAGGGTATGAAGTCGTGAAAGGCTCGCATGGACGTGGGTTCCGGGGTTGCTACGTATCTAATTCGGCGTATTGTCCGCGATTTTAATGCAATCCGGTAACTGGTCATAGTCTTCATCGTCAAAGGACTGAGCTGTCTCGGTCATCAATTGCGCAACATAGCGTTTCAAGCTGCGCAAATCCTGGCTGTTGCGCCACCAGCCGAGGTCGACACGACTGCTGCGAAAACTGGCCGGTGGCGGCATCGGCGATTTCAGTTGGCTGTCGCCCTCTGCATGCCACATGTTCAGGCGGTAAGCGATCCGCGGTGCGCACTGGCGTAGTCTGCTACGTAACTGCTCCAGGTCACCGAGCAGAAAGCCCGGGGGCATGGCCTGGTGGCCGCGATGGCAGGAAGCGCAGTAGCGAAAAAAGATGGGCAATGGCGATCCCGAGGGTAACTGCGCGACCAGGCCCGGCTGTACATTTTCCTCCGGGCCTGGCAGTGGCAATCCCAGCGGTTGCGGCAACAGGCTGGCCTGTCTCGGATTGAGCCCCATGCGGATTAACAACGCATCCATCAATGCAATGCCGTCAATTGGCAATGCTTCGAACAGCGTCGGGGTCTCCTCCAGCATGGTGAATATCGCGCTTTCGAGGATGCCGATGTCGTCGCTTAGCCGGATGGAGACGGCGGTTTGCGAAGGGCTGGCTTGTTGCGCCGTAATACGCAGTGAGAAATGACTCAGCAGCCGGTTGTCCCACAGGCGCGCGGCAAGCGGCTGGAAGGGTTTCCACAGTTGCAGCGACTACTGTTCATTGTTGTCCGGATC
>CAXBMV010000522.1:0-3043 GCA_963976575.1 uncultured Gammaproteobacteria bacterium
AAGCCGGACGTGGCGCCGGTGTAGCGACCATTCACCTGGATACCCGCGGCGACGTCGACTGGTCGGAGTACACCGATATCCGCGTCGAAGACCTCGGTCAAATTATCGATTACCTGGATTGAAACTATGAAAAGCAAATTACTAATCGTATCGCTGCTGTTGTTATCGGCCTGTTCGGCGAAAGATATGCAGCAAACCCTGGATTTGATCAATGCCAACATCGAGCAGACCCAGCTCAGCGAGCAGGAAGTAGTGGCCGCCTTGAAGGATGCACTGGCGCAGGGCATTTCCCGCGGGGCCGGTCAGGCGGCGGCGCTGGATGGCTATTATGGCAATCCGATGCTGCGCATCGAATTCCCGCCCGCGGTTAGCAAGGTTGAATCTGCGCTACGTGACATCGGTCTGGGTGGTGAGGTGGACAAGTTCGTCATGCAGCTCAACCGGGGTGCTGAACAGGCTGCCAGCAGGGCAAAGCCGGTTTTTATCAAGGCAATCACCTCTATGTCCATTGAGGATGCCTTTTCGATACTCAAGGGTGCACCGGATGCGGCCACACAATATCTGAGGAAAACCACCGGCGCTGAATTGCGTAAGGAATTCGCGCCGATAATCTCTTCCAGTCTCAACGAGACCAGCGCGACGCGTAACTACGCTGATATCGTCAATCGCTATAACGGGCTGCCGCTGGTGAGAAAGGTAGACCCCGATCTTGAGGCCTACGCCAGCGAACGCGCCATCGATGGTCTGTTTTTGTTGGTAGCCCAGGAGGAAGCCAACATCCGCGCCAATCCAGCCGCCCGCGCCAGCGCGTTACTGCGTCGTGTATTCGGTAGTCTTGACTGATAATTGGCAGGATTTATTAGTGATTTGAAACTGGAGGAGGTGATGCAGTAAAATTGTATTCGATATTTCGCAGGCCTATAATCGCCGGCGAAGGTTCTAAAATAAAACTATAATAAAGAGGGCGTCAATCATGATTAGAAAAGTGTGCAAGACTCTTGTGCCGGCGATGGCTTTGGGGTTTTTTACCCCCATGTTATCGGCGCACGACAGCGAATTGCCCGATGGGCATATCCCCCCGAATATTAACTATGGATTCGAAGTCATTGGCAGAGATCTTCTCGCTGGTGTAAGCGATGGACTTTATACCGACGTCTGGTCGCACAAGGGTTACGCCTATGTCGGCACCTTTCAGGAACCAAGTTGTAGCAGGGCTGGTGTATTTGTCGTCGATATTGCTCAGGTTCTGAACGGTTACCCGGCGAGTATCGAAGGCGCGGTGGTCGCCGAGATCAAGTCGCCACCGAATACGCGGGTCAACGATGTAAAAGTAACCACGGTTACTTTTCAAAACAAGACTCGCGACGTACTTGTACTAACCGAAGAAAAGTGCGGTGACCTGAACGGCAACGGCACACGCCAGAAGGGCAAGGGTGGTATTTCGCTTTACGATGTGACCGACCCCGCTAAACCGCATGCATTGAAGCAGCACGAACTGAAATCCGAAATCCACAATACTTACACCTGGATTGGTGATGACGGTAAGTCGTACCTGATCGCGGTAGACGATATCGATGTAAATGACGTTATCGTCGTCGATATTACCAAACCGCAGTCGCCCAAAGAGATCGGACGAACCGGCATAGGACTATGGCTGGACGGAGATTATCCTGAAATTGCCGATGACGGTCAGTTGTTCACCGGCGTATTCGCCGCACCGCTGCTACACGATGTCTGGGTGGATAAAATCAATGGCCGCTGGCAGGCGATATTATCCTACTGGGATGCCGGATTCGTCACTCTGGACGTGCAAGACCCTTTCAATCCTTTCGTCATTGGTCATTCGACCTATGCCGACCCGGATCCGATATATGGCACAAGCCCGGCCGAGGGTAATGGGCATGCCGCGGTTTACGGCGGTGATCTGGGGCAATACATCTGGGGCGGTGATGAAGATTTCGACCCCTTCCGCACCCAGCTGATCGACAGCTCGGGTAACGGACACCTGGCAACCCAGGGTGACAATGTCCCGCAGATTTCACCGGATAACAGTGTTTCCGGCGAAGTCATTTATGTCGGTATCGCCTGCGATGCCATTCCCGACGCTCCGGCGACCGACGCGATCGCGCTGATCCAGCGCGGTGCCTGCGCTTTTACCGCCAAGGCTGGTAACGCCGAGGCTGCCGGCTACAAGGCTGCCGTGGTTTTTAATCATGCCGAAGGATGCGAGGCGACCGTATCGATGATCGTCGATGCCGGCATTCCATCTCTGTTTGTTCCACGCAGCGACGGTTTCGAGATATTGGGACTGGCCTATGATGCCTCAGGCTGCGACGGATCGGGTAGTGATGCCGGTGATGCGCTGCTGGCCGGATATGAAGGGAATACCGCAGGTGCGGCAGTGCTCGAAGCCAGCTTCGACGGTTGGGGCTATTATCATGTGCTGAATAACCTGCAAGAAGGCACTACGACGCTTGCACCTCCGTCGCAACCGGGTGAATCGCCGCTCGATCGCGATATCCTTAATGTCAGCTATCTCGGTGAACTGGGTTACTTCGCACCCAAAGAGCTGGTCGATCCTGCCCTGGCCATTGGTGCGGGTGATGACCATGCACAATGTTGAAGGTGATCCGCTTACCGCGGCCGACACCCCGACATTCGATTCCGGGCCCAGGTCATTCATTTCCTGGTACTCGCTGGGATTACGCGCCGTCGAATACCGCCCAGGACACTGGCACAACGGTAATGGAGGCGTGGTTTCCTGGAATGTTCACGAAGTCGGCCAATTTATCGCCGAGGATGGTTCTAATTTCTGGGGTATCCACGTCGAGGAAGTCGATGGTCAGCAGATAATTCTCGGATCGGATCGCAATACCGGCCTGTGGATTTTCAAGTTTAACTGCGAAGCCGAAGTGCTCGACGATAGCGGTGCTGATACTGGGCTTTATTGTCGTAAGCCCTAGCCAGGCAGAGTTAAAGCTGTAACGAAAAGGCGGCCTTTGGCCGCCTTTTTTTATCGATTGAAAAAATCTCGAGCCGCCGC
>CAXBMV010000523.1:0-3042 GCA_963976575.1 uncultured Gammaproteobacteria bacterium
TTGATAAACTTTTGCGCGGTCAATTGCTGGGCGATGGCCTTGATGTTGCTTCCCGATTTAATCAGGAAAACAGGCTCCGGCTCGGTTACTACAATTTCGCTCGACTGAAAGCGCATCAACTGGAATACCAATATCGAAATCAGCAGGAAGATGAGGAACATGCCCCAGCCTATTATTTTTTTTAAAAGTTTTGCCATCGGCTTAAGCCTGTTGCTCCTGATTTGAGGTTGCTATGCGTGCGGGCTTGCCCTGCCGATGCCAGGCATCAATAAATCCGGCTCGAAGCGATGTTTATAGATTCTACTGCAGAGCGTGGTCCGGGGTACGATTTTTTGATTCTGATTATCGTTTGCGCTTCCAGTACATGGGTCTGGAAGCGCAAAGGGTTTTTTGGCTGCGGGGCAATCGAGATTAACCGACAGGTCAGAAACTCATCGGAAATGTTCGGTTGAACCGCTAACAAATCCAGCGTGGCATCAGGCATCTGACGGATAACCACGCTACATTGTTGCTATATGGTCTTGAATATACAGGTTCCGTTGGTTCCGCCGAACCCGAATGAATTCGACATGCTGACCGAGAGCTTCAGATCACGCGCTGTATTAGCGACGAAATCGAGATCACAGGCCGGATCCTGATTATCCAGGTTAATCGTTGGTGGCACGACCTGATCGCGCAATGCCAGAATCGAAAAGATTGCTTCGATACCGCCGGCAGCACCGAGTAAATGCCCTGTCATGGACTTGGTTGAGCTGACCACCAGCTTGTAGGCATGATCGCCCATGGCACGTTTAACCGCCATGGTTTCGGCGACGTCACCCGCGGGTGTAGAAGTGCCGTGCGCATTGATATAGCCGACATCCTCGGCATTGAGCCCGGCATCTTTCATTGCATTGACCATGCAACGCGCCGCGCCCTCCCCGCCCTCTGATGGCGAGGTCATATGGTAAGCGTCACCACTCATGCCATAACCTACCAGCTCGCAATAGATATTGGCGCCACGTTTTTTCGCCATTTCATACTCTTCGAGTACTACGACACCGGCACCATCGCCGAGTACGAAGCCATCCCGATCAATATCCCAGGGACGGCTGGCCGCCTCGGGGTCATCGTTTCGTGTGGACAAAGCACGCGCCGCTGCAAACCCACCGACACCCAGTGCCGATGTTGCCATTTCAGCGCCACCAGCCACCATCACGTCGGCGTCTCCGTAGGAAATCATGCGAGCAGCGTCACCGATATTGTGCGCTCCTGTGGTACAGGCGCTGACGATAGAAATATTCGGTCCTTTCAGACCGCGCATAATCGACAGATTGCCAGATACCATGTTGATGATTGAGCTGGGCACAAAGAAGGGAGATATTTTTCGCGGGCCACCAGCTACATAGGCGTCACGATTCTTTTCAATTGTGGGCAAGCCACCGATACCAGAGCCGATAGCCACACCGATCCTCTCGGCATTTTCTTCGGTAACCTCGAGACCGCAGTCATCGAGCGCCTGAATCCCGGCAGCAAGCCCATAATGGATAAAGGTATCCATTTTTTTCTGATCTTTATGGGTGATATACAAGTCGGCATCAAAGTTCTTCACCGACCCCGATATCCTTGCGGAAAACTGGCTAGCATCGAAGGCTGTTATCGGCGCGATACCACTTTTACCGGCAACTATGTTTTTCCAGGACTCTTCGACCGTATTACCAACCGGCGTCAACAACCCGAGCCCAGTTACTACTACACGACGTTTTGACACACTTAATCCTCTACTTAACAGTACATCTCGGTCAATAAATGAAAATGCCGCTTAACATGCGAGATGGTAAGCGGCATCAACCCAATCGTTTTAAATCTATACGTTAGCGTTAACGTAATCGATCGCGAGTTGAACACTGGTGATTTTTTCTGCTTCTTCATCAGGGATTTCAGTTTCGAATTCCTCTTCCAGTGCCATGACCAACTCGACGGTATCGAGAGAGTCTGCTCCAAGGTCGTCAACAAAGGAAGCCTGGTTAGTAACCTCTTCTTCCTTGACGCCTAATTGTTCGGCAACGATTTTCTTTACGCGTTCTTCAACAGAGCTCATTTTGAGAGTATCTCCTGGTTAATAATTCGAAAACTTGTCAAGGTGCGATATTGTATTGAAAAGCTCTGCCAGTTGCCACAAATGTCTAATTTTTTTTTCCATATAGAAATCAACGATTTAAGCGAATAATTGGCATTCTTGCCTTAAGGCATATGCATCCCGCCATTCACATGGAGAGTTTCGCCGGTGATATAGGCCGCTGCGGGAGAGGCTAAAAATACAACCGCTGCGGCTACTTCTTCGGCAGTTCCGAGTCGCTTCAGGGGAATTTGAGTCGTCAAATTATCGCGCTGTTCCTGCTCCAGTTCACGGGTCATATCTGTGTCGATAAACCCTGGAGCTACCGTGTTCACGGTGATGTTGCGCGATCCGATTTCACGCGCCAGTGATTTACTGAAACCGACCACACCGGCCTTGGCCGCGGCATAATTGGTTTGCCCCGGGTTTCCGGTAGAGCCAACCACCGAGGAGATATTGATAATACGGCCACTGCGTTTTTTCATCATCGGGCGGATGACTGCCTTGCACATGCGAAATACCGAGGTGAGGTTTGTGTTGATGATGTCGTCCCACTGATCGTCCTTCATCATCATCAATAAGTTATCACGCGTAATTCCTGCGTTGTTGACCAATATGTCAGGAGCAGAAAATTCGTCGCTAATCTGTTTCAGGCAGGCGGCTATCGACTGCGCATCGCCTACATCAAGCAGCAGCCCTCTTCCCCTGATACCAGCCTCAGCGAAGCGTTCTGTGATTTTTGCGGCGCCGGCCTCGCTGGTAGCTGTTCCTATAACGATGGCGTTCTCGGCGCCCAGAGCCAATGCGATAGCATGGCCTATTCCTCGACTGGCTCCACTGACCAGTGCGACTTGATCACTTAGCATGGGTTGGGTTCTCCAAAAAATTGATGTGTTTTGTGTAGCGAGTCTGCGTCAAAAATCGCCTGCGCCTGCAGCGACTTG
>CAXBMV010000524.1:0-3038 GCA_963976575.1 uncultured Gammaproteobacteria bacterium
CTGGTGGCGAACAAACCCTGGTTATGCTGGCGCGTATCTTTGCCAGCGAACCACGCCTGATCTTCGCCGACGAACCGGTTTCCGCGCTCGATCCCTACCACCAATTACACGTGATGGAAATTTTAAGAAACCATGCCAGTGCCGACCGGGCGGCGGTGGTGGTGCTGCACGACCTTGGCCTCGCCGCCAGGTATTGCGATCGCCTGTACCTGCTGAATCACGGAGAATTGCATAGCAGCGGCAGTGTCGAGGAGGTACTCAGCGAGGCCAATATCGCCGAGGTTTACGGTGTCGAATGCGAGGTTAAATCAACAGAGACCGGCATCAGCGTGATTTCGTTGCGGCGTATCAGCGAGCATCATCCCTGATAGTACCCGGACCTGATCTCGAGCCGGGTCGCCAGCCCTGTTGCTTCACGACGATTGCCAGTAACGAGACTCCCGTCCCTCTATCAGTCCGGCCTGCTGCTGGATGATGTCGATCAAAAACTCGCGGCACACCCTTACCCTGGCAGTGGCGCGCAGGTCGACATGGCTGAGCACCCAGACGCCCCAGCTCGAAGCCGCCAGCTCAAGGTCGAGCCGTCGCAGATCGTCCGCCCGGTCACCGATATAACAAGGCAGCATGCTCACTCCCATGTGTGCACGCATACAGGCCAGTAGCGTAGTGACATCATTGGCGCGTATCGATACCTCGGCATCGGCGAAATGTTGCTGCGCCCAGGCGGGAAATTCAGTTTCGTCATTCCATAACACCAGGCTCGCGCGAGCATGGTTTGCGCCGAGGTAGTTTTCGCTGGCGTATAAGCCGATACCCAGCGGCAAAACCTTGCGACCCACCAGGTAGTCTGGTGGTTTCGGCGTCAGGCGTAGTGCGATATCGGCCTGTCGCGTGGACAGGTCGGCAAGCCCGGTGGAGCTGAGCAGTTGCAAATCTATACCAGGGTAAGCCTGTTTGAAGCGATGCAAGTGAGGGATGACGAGGCGGTCGAAGACATCGTGCGCCGCGGTCAGCGTCAGGCCACCCTGTAACTGCGCATCCAGCCCGAATACCTGCCGGTCTACTGCCTGCGCCTGCTCTTCCATCAACAGGGCTTTTTGATACAGGTTTTCGCCGGCCCGGGTCATTGCATAACCGTCGGGCAGGCGCTCGAACAATCGTGTCCCCAGGGCTGTCTCCAGAGCTTTTAACCGGCGTGCCACGGTGGTGTGTTTAACCCCCAGCTCGTCACCGGCGGTGCTCAGTCGGTGCGTCCTCGCCAGCGCGAGAAAATAACGCATGTCATCCCAGTTCATCACCATCCGCCTGCAGGGTTATCGATTTGATGTTTATTATTGCACAGGAATAGTGCTAAAACGGGTATTTATGCCTGAAAAAAGACAGCCTATGATGATCCCATCGATTACCGCGATGTCGCCGGTAATCTTCACAAACTGGAGAAAAGACTCATGTCTAATCAGCAGGCAGGGCAGTTAACCCTGATCAGCCACAAACTATGTCCTTATGTGCAGCGCTCGGTGATTGCGTTGCAGGAACAGGGTAAGCGCTATCAACGCCGCGATGTCGACCTGGAAAATCCACCGGCCTGGTTTTTGCAGCTTTCACCGCTGGGAAAAGTGCCATTGTTGCGCGTCGATGAAGAGGAAGTGCTGTTCGAATCGGCGGTGATCGCCGAGTATATCAACGATATCGGCGATGGTACTCTGCTCGCCGACAAACCCTTCGAAAGAGCGCGTCAACGCGCCTGGATCGAATTTGCTTCGGCGACGCTGGATAACATCGGCAGCTTTTACAGCGCCGTCGACGAACCGGCATTCGAGCGTGCCCGGGGCCGCCTGGACGAAAACTGGATTCAACTGGAAAAAGCACTTTCAGATTCTACTTACTTCAGCGGTGAGTCGCTTAGCCTGGTCGACGCGGCTTTCGCCCCGGCCTTCAGATACCTGGACCTGTTCGAGCAATTGCTGGATGTTGAGATGCTGAAGGATTACCCCAGGCTGTCGCGATGGCGCCAGGCTTTGGCCGGGCGTGAATCGGTGCAAAAGGCGGTCGGCGAAGACTATTACCGGTTGCTCGCGGAATTTATCGTCAGGCGGAATTCATGGCTGGCACAGCATGCGCGTCGCTATCTGGAGGCGAATGCCGCGGCTTGAAAGCATTTCGGCAGTGGCATCAAATTCCTCCGACAAAGCTTGCGCGGCTGCCATATAATCCAGCCTGGGAAAAATGGATAGCAAAGTTTAAGGAGTCAAGATGAGACTGTATAACGCCTGGTATTGCCCGTTTGCACAGCGCGTCTGGATGGCACTTGTACATAAGGGGATAAGCTTCGAGTATGTCGAGGTCGACCCATACCAGAAAAGCGAATGGTGGACGAAAGTATCGCGCGGAGCCGAACTGGTGCCGGTACTGGTAGAGTCAGGAAGCGAAGGTGAAAACACCATCATCGAATCCAGCCGCATACTTGAATTTTTGCAGGATTACCTGCCGCAAACCCAGCCGATATACTCGGATGATCCGTTGCGACGGGCCGAACAGAAATACTGGATGGACCAGATCGGGAATCAGATCACTACCCATTTGTACCAGTTTTTAAAGGCCAGCGTTGCCGGTGAAATACGCGATCAGGCACGAGAAAAGATGGTCGTTGGTCTTCGTGCAATAACCGCTGCTATGGATGCTGAAGGTCCCTTCTTTTCAGGCGACAGTATCGATGCGGTCGATATCGCGCTGATGCCGTTTGCCTACCGTATCGACGTATTGTTAAAGGCTTACCGGGATTTCAGCCTGCCCGAATCGGGCGAGATCTGGCGTCGTTACCGGCGTTGGTATGATGCCATGCTGGCGCAGCCAAGTTTCAGGGCGACTGCGTTCGCACAGCCCGACTACGAACAGCGCCTGGCGGTGCATTACTATCCTTACAGTCTTGGCGATGGGAACAGGAGTGCTGGCCAGCCGGTATAAACCTGCTGCTTAACGCAGGCGGCGTAGACGGAAACGGCGCCCCTTGATCTTGCCTTCGCCGAGGATTTTCAGCG
>CAXBMV010000525.1:0-3031 GCA_963976575.1 uncultured Gammaproteobacteria bacterium
GGAGATCCCGGACATGCCGCAGGCGTTGTCCGGGATCTCCCGACGAATGACGCGAAATTAATCCAGGCAAAAAAAAGCCCGCGTGAGCGGGCTTTTTGATTGCTTGCTGTCTCGGCTTAACGCTTGGAGAACTGAACGCCACGACGCGCCTTGCGCAGTCCGACTTTCTTGCGTTCCACTTCGCGGGCATCACGGGTAACAAAGCCTTCCTTGCGCAGCGAGGGACGAAAGGTTTCGTCGTACTGCAGCAGCGCGCGGGTGATACCAAGGCGAATCGCACCGGCCTGGCCGCTGGGTCCGCCGCCGGAAACACTGACATTGATGTCAAATTTTTCCAGCAGGTCGACCGTTTGCAAGGGTTGGCGAACTACCATGCGCGAGGTTTCGCGACCAAAGTAGTCTTCGATGCTTTTCTTGTTAATCGTGATAGCACCGCCACCAGACTTGAGATAAACCCGCGCTGATGAGCTCTTGCGCCTTCCGGTTCCGTAATATTGTTCGACTGGCATAAATTCGACCTGTTAGATTTCGAGGGGTTGGGGCTGTTGCGCGGAGTGCTCGTGCGTAGCGCCAGCATAGACTTTTAATTTTTTGAACATCGCACGACCCAGTGAATTCTTCGGCAACATACCCTTGATAGAGTGCTGCAGAATTCTTTCCGGATGATCCTTGCGTAACTGAGACAGATTGGTCGTCTTCAGGCTACCAATGTATCCGGTGTGATGTTGGTACAACTTGTCGTTTTCCTTGTTACCGGTAACGCGAATCTTTTCCGCATTAATAATCACGATATAGTCCCCCGTGTCCACGTGCGGCGTGTATTCCGGCTTGTGCTTGCCGCGTAAACGACGTGCTATTTCGGTCGAAAGGCGGCCGAGCACCTTGTCGGTGGCATCTACTACGAACCAGTCACGTTTAACCGTTTCGGTTTTGGCGCTAAAAGTTTTCATTCCAATTCCTGTTAAAGCTACGTTAAAAGCTTTGTCTTATATAACGAAGGGCGCGAATACTAGCCGATTAAGACCGGCTTGACAAGCTGAAAACAAAAGCTTTTACGGCGATCCGCCGGGATAATTTCAAGGCTTGGAATAATAAGGCAATTTCATCGATAATGGCAGCCCGAAGAGCCAATTATCCTGGCACTAAACCGAGGAAATCATGCAAAAACTGGGATTTATCGATTGTTTGCTGGACGAATTGCAACACGGCCTGAAAACCTGTCATGTTCGCCCCGGCAAAACAGAGCGCATTTACCCCGCGCAAAATCTGCCGCAGGACGAATTTTCTGATGCCGAGCGCAACCGCGTGGCCGGCCTGATGCGGGTTAACAATGCCGGGGAGGTCGCAGCCCAGGGGCTTTATCGAGGACAGGCCCTGACCGCGAAGAAAGAAGCATTGGGTGAAGCCATGCTTGCGGCGGCCGAGGAGGAGAATGAGCATTTAAACTGGTGCCAGCGACGTCTCGACGAACTCGATGCCGGCCGCAGTCTGCTCGATGGCGTCTGGTACTGGGGTTCGTTCAGCCTGGGTGCCTTGGCCGGCGTTGCCGGAGACCGCTGGAGTCTGGGCTTCGTGCGTGAGACCGAGCAACAGGTATGCCGTCATCTCGACGGGCACCTCGCGAATTTACCTCAACAAGATCAACGCAGCCGCGCGATCATCGAAACCATGCGCACCGACGAAGCGCGACACGCGGCTTCGGCAAAGCAAGCTGGCGCGGCGGAACTGCCTGCACCGGTGAAATCGGCGATGCGCCTGGTCAGCAAGGTCATGACCCTGAGCGCTTATCGCATTTAGTGACAACTTCTATGCCGGCCAGTCGGGCTTAATCGCTATCGACGACCTCGAAGTCGTGGGTGATGGTGGCCGCCTTCTCCAGCATTGCCGAGGCCGAGCAGTACTTGTCTGCTGACAGGTCAACCGCTTTGCCGACTCTTTTTGCATCCAGGTTTTTACCACTGACGACAAAATGCATATGGATGCGAGTAAAAACCTTGGGTATTTCTTCGGCGCGTTCGGCCTCTATCTCGACGATGCAGTCGCGGATTTGCTGGCGCGCCTTCTTTAGAATCAGTACCACGTCGAAGGCGCTACATCCGCCCAGTCCGAGTAGCAGCATCTCCATCGGGCGTATACCAAGATCGCGCCCGCCGGCCTCGGCGGCACCATCCATAACCACCGAATGACCGCTGCCGGATTCCCCGACAAATGACATGTGGTCGAGCCATTTCACCCTGCATCTCATAGTTAAATCCTATTGCTGTTGTATCGCTAATTTTATGGTATGTTATCCGCAGCCTTAGCAAAATATAATAATTATGTCAGTCGATCCCATCACAAAAGTAATACCCCAGAAAAATCCGGCACTGGATAGTTTCCTGCATCATTGCCACGCTAAAAAATACGCTGCGCGTAGCACCATTATCCATGCGGGTGATGATTCGGAGACGCTTTACTATATCATCGAAGGTTCGGTCAGCGTAGTCATCGAAGATGAAGACTGTAATGAAATAGTGCTCGCCTATCTCAACCCGGGAGACTTTTTCGGGGAAATGGGGCTGTTCGAAGAACACACCAAACGCAGCGCCTGGGTAAATACGCGCACACCCTGCGAAGTCGCGGAGATTCACTACCAGCAATTCATGCAGCTGGCCAAGGAAACGCCAGAAATTCTGTTTCAACTCTCGTCGCAACTGGCCAGCAGGCTGCGCAATACCAGTCGCAAGGTGAGTAACCTCGCTTTTATGGACGTAACAGGCCGCGTCGCGCGTACCTTGCTCGACCTCGCCCGCGAACCCGATGCGATCACCCACCCCGACGGCATGCAGATCAAGATCACCCGCCAGGAAATCGGCCGTATCGTGGGTTGTTCCCGGGAGATGGTTGGACGGGTTCTGAAGACCCTGGAAGATCAGGGCCTGGTTCGGGTCAAGGGCAAAACGATGGTGGTGTACGGCACCCGCTGAGTCTCCGGACAGCAGAGCATCGATGTAACCAGAAAGGCCGCTGATATCAGCGGCCTTTCTGGTTG
>CAXBMV010000526.1:0-3006 GCA_963976575.1 uncultured Gammaproteobacteria bacterium
CACTGGCGGTTCATGCGCACGCGCTTGAAAATCGGGAACAACTCCATGATCGCAGCGACGGTATGCTCGATACCGGAAAAACTGCCACGCTGGCCGTAGCCGGTGTAACTGTCTATGCCGGCACCAATCACCAGGTCACCCTTGTCCGACTGGCTGATATAACCGTGCACCGCGTTGGACATAATCACGGTGTTGATCACCGGCTTGATCGGCTCGGAAACCAGCGCCTGCAGAGGGTGGCTTTCTATGGGCATGCGAAAGCCAGCCATGTCAGCGAGCACCGAGCAATGCCCGGCGACCACTACGGCAACCTTCTTTGCCTTGATCGCACCGCGTGTAGTCTCGACGCCTGTTACCGCACCGTTTTCCTGGCGAATCGCGGTGACTTCGCAATTCTGAATAATGTCGACGCCGCGCAGATCGGCACCACGGGCAAAACCCCAGGCGACCGCGTCGTGGCGGGCAACACCGCCACGCGGCTGGAAAGAGGCGCCGAGAATCGGATAGCGGCAGCCCTGGTCGATATTGATTTCAGGAATGGCGCGCTTGATTTCTGCGGCGCTAACCACCTCGCCGTCGATGCCGTTGAGGCGGTTGGCATTCACGCGTCGCTGAATATCGCGCATATCCTGCAGGTTATGACCGAGGTTATAGACGCCGCGCTGGCTGAACATGACGTTGTAGTTCAGGTCCTGACTCAGGCCCTCCCACAGCTTCATCGATTTCTCGTACAAATGCGCGGATTCGTCCCACAGGTAATTGGAGCGCACGATGGTGGTATTACGCCCGGTATTACCGCCACCTATCCAGCCCTTTTCCAGTACCGCGACATTGGTAATGCCGTGTTCCTTGGCCAGGTAATAGGCCGTGGCCAAACCATGGCCGCCGCCACCGACGATGATCACATCGTATTCTTTTTGCGGCTCGGGGCTACGCCAGGCAGCAGCCCAGTTTTCGTGGAAACTCAGGGCGTTGCGCGCGAGCGAAAAGATCGAATATTTTGCCATGACAGCCCCGCATTTAGAAGGCGCGTAGCATATCAAGCCATCTGATAGCGCGTAAAGCAATGTCGATGACTAAACCACTCAGGCGTCGGTTATTGATAACCGCCTGCCGCATTCGGCCCCAACCTGATTGTCACCAGGCGGCCACAGCCGGATTTATTCATTTTGCGCACAAACCCGTTAAAGTTCTTCTCGGGACGGCCGATAAGCAGCGAATAGAACTGCCCTATCGGAAGCACTGCACAATGGAAAACCCATAAATGTCAGCACTGGCCAACGAATTGAATCAAGAGGAACAATCAAGCCAGAGCTTGATTTCGCCTAATCACAAAGTCCAGGAGCAAAGGCGCAAGCTGGTCAAGGGTGCGCAAATGCACCTGCTGCACTGGTTGGTGGTTATTCTATCGATTATTCTTACCCTTTCGGCCTGGTATATATCCAGCGAGCAGGTGCAGCGCTTGTCCGACGAGCGCTTTTCCCGAGAAACCAGTCAAGTTGTAGAACTGGTCACCGAGCGCCTCGATCTATACGAAAATGCTCTGTGGGGCGCGGTCTCTATGATTGACAGCAATTACGGCGACATCACCTACCCGCAATGGTTTGATTATGCCAACAGCCTGCACCTGGATGAATCTAATCCCGGTATCAATGGCATCGGTATTATCCACAACGTCAAACCTGATCAATTGCAGAATTACCTGGCGCGCGAAAGAATCTGGCGACCGGATTATAAAATTCACCCAAAACACGATCGCCCTGAATTCTGGCCAATTACCTATATTGAGCCGGTGGTCACCAACAGCAAGGCAGTAGGCCTCGACATGGCCTTCGAAGATAATCGCTATGAGGCGGTGAAGAAGGCCCGCGATAGCGGAAAGGCACAGATTACCGGACCCATCACGCTGGTTCAGGATTCCAGAAAAACCCCGGGGTTCCTGTTCTATGCACCATTTTACAAACAGGGATTCAAACCGGATTCGGTGGAAGAGCGCCAAGAGCTGATTGTCGGTGTTGCCTATGCCCCGTTTATCGTGTTTCGGTTCATGCAGGGTACGCTAGCCTCGGAAAAGCGACTGGTTTCCATCCTCATCAGCGACGCCGGCGAGAAACTCTTCAGTGACGCCGACAACAATATGGGGCAGCTTGATGATATTGATCCTGAGCCGCTATACAGCGTCAATAAGAAAGTTTCGATCTACGGGCGAGAGTGGAATTTCAAAATGGACTCCAACCTGAGCTTTCGCAAAGCGACTGTCAATCACCAGCCCACATTCATGCTGATCGGCGGCATAGCCATAAATACAATGCTGTTCTTCGTGTTCCTCTTTTTGACACGTGCCAATCAACGCGCGCTGCGCTATGCCGATGATATGACTGCGGCATTGCAAAGACGCACAGTGGACCTGGAAAAATCCAACAAAGACTTGCAGCAGTTTGCCTACGTCGCCTCACATGACCTGAAATCGCCCTTGAACGCAATCCACAAGCTGGTGAGCTGGATCGAAGAGGACCTTGGCGACGAGATTCCCGATAGCTCGAAAGAACATCTTGCCCTGTTACGCGGACGCTCGACGCGCATGTCACGCCTGCTCGATGATTTGCTCGACTATTCGCGCGTCGGCAATTTTGAGTATGCGCATGAACAGGTCGATCTGAATAGGCTGGTTACCGAACTTTTTCAGATTCTGGACAAGCCCGAAACTTTCACCATTGTTTCCGAACAGGTCACGCTGAATATTCCGCGTATTCCACTGGAAATCGTGCTGCGCAACATGATTTCGAACGCGATCAAACACCACGACAAAGACGATGGCAAAATTGGTGTCAGCTGTGAAGTTAGCGAAAGCGGCTACCGCCTGCGCATCCAGGACAATGGTCCAGGCATACCGCCCGAACTACAGGGCAAAGCTCTGGAAATGTTTCAAACCCTGCAATCACGCGACAATGTCGAGGGCAGTGGCATGGGGCTTGCGATCTCCAGGCGCATAGTCGAGCACCACCT
>CAXBMV010000527.1:0-3005 GCA_963976575.1 uncultured Gammaproteobacteria bacterium
CAAAATGAATGAATTTAAGAATTCCTATCGCAACCTCGACGCTTTGTTGGTCGACGATATCCAGTTTCTCGCCGACAAGAGCCGGTCTCAGGAAGAGTTTTTCCACACCTTCAACTCGCTTTACGAGGCGAAGGCGCAAATGGTTGTTACCTGTGATCGTTTCCCCAAGGAAATCGAAGGCCTCGAGGATCGAATTCGCTCCCGCCTTGGCTGGGGACTGGCTGTCGATATCAAGCCGGCTGACCTGGAAACCCGGGTGGCAATCTTGAAAAGCAAGGCTGAACAGGCCAATGCCGCGGTTCCTGATGATGTTGCTTTCTTTATCGCCGAGCGTTTCAAGTCTAATATCCGGGAACTGGAGGGTGCACTAAAGCGGGTAGTTGCGCATGCGCGTTTTACCAGCGAGCCAATTACGCAGGATTTCGCCCGCCAGGCATTGAAGGAACTGCTTGCAGTACAGGATAAACCGATCACTATCGACAATATCCAAAAACTGGTAGCTGAGTATTTCAAAATTCGCGTGGCTGATTTGTTGTCAAGCCGACGCAATCGATCGATCACCAGGCCACGACAGATCGCGATGGCACTGGCAAAGTTATTAACCCGGCATAGTTTGCCGGAAATTGGCAATGCCTTCGGCGGCAGGGACCACACAACTGTTCTTCACGCCTGCCGTAAGGTTGCCGAATTACGTACCGAAGATCGGCGTATAGACGAGGATTTTGAAATTCTCACGCGCATGCTTAGCAATTGAAGAAGTAGTCGATTGAATAAACATGTGTGTGAGCTGTGGATAACCATGGGGAAGAATTTCAGGCTTACTTTTATCCCACAGTTATGCACAGTTTAAGAAGTGCCTACAGACAGCTTTAATTGGCTGTTAGTTGGTGTAAGATGTTGAATTTATTAGGTAAATACGAGTTGCTCTGTGAAAGCGAGCATCATAATAGTAACAACAAGTTAGATATATAAATGAAAACTACTATTAAAAGAGAAGACATATTGGTGCCACTGCAGCAGGTTATCGGTGCCGTTGAACGCAGACAAACTTTGCCAATATTGGGTAATGTTTTAGTTAAGTCATCAGGTGGTGACCTTAGTCTAACCGCCACCGACCTGGAAATAGAAATGGTTGCCAGGGTCAATGCTGAAGTAAGCGAAGACTTTCAAACAACTATCCCTGCACGCAAGTTGCTTGATATTTGCAAGGCATTACCGGACAGCGCTGAAATTACATTCAACATCGAAGAAAACAAAGTCGAGATGGTGTCGGGTAGAAGCCGCTTTAAACTGGCATCTTTACCGGCAAAAGATTTCCCCGGGCTCGATGAAATCGAAGAGCATCAGTCAATTTCTATACCCCAGTCGAAAATGAAAAGTCTTTTCGACCAAACCTCATTTGCCATGGCTCAACAGGATGTGCGTTATTACCTGAACGGTATACTCATGGAAATGAGCGCAGACAAGATCAAACTGGTTGCCACAGACGGACACCGCCTGGCACTGGGCGAGCATTTGTTTGACACAGGTGTAAGCGAAGACAGGCAAATCATTATTCCGCGCAAGGCTGTCCTCGAGTTATCGCGTTTGCTGGATAGTAGCGACAGTCCGGTCAGAGTGGGTATCAGTCAGAATCATATACGGCTCGAAACTGGCAAGTTGGTATTTACTTCAAAATTGATCGACGGAAAGTTTCCCGATTACAACCGGGTAATACCGGTGGATGGCAATAAAACCCTTGAGGTGGAACGCGAGCAATTGAAACAGTCGATGAGTCGAATTGCCATATTGTCCAACGAGAAATACCGCGGCATACGCCTGACATTGAGTTCAGGTAATCTTTCTATCCAGGCCAATAACCCTGACCAGGAAGAGGCGGAAGAAGAGTTGTCTGTAAGCTACGATGAAGATGATATGGAAATAGGTTTCAACGTAACCTACATCATCGATGTACTGAACGTGCTCGACTCCAAGAAGGTACATATCAGACTGAAAGATTCGAACAGCAGCTGCATTATCAGCGATAGTGAAGACAGTTCATGTCTATACGTTGTTATGCCCATGCGGCTGTAGAGCAGTTCCCCGGGTTCAAGCATGGCGATCAGTCAGCTAAGCCTGACAGATTTTAGAAACCTGGCGAGCACCACGCTCGATTTCCACCCCCGGCTGAATCTGGTCACTGGTCAGAATGGCTCGGGGAAAACCAGTTTGCTTGAAGCCATTTACGTGCTCTGCCAGGCTTGTTCATTCCGCACCCACCAACTCAAGCAGTGTATCCGCCACGATAAATCCAGCCTGTTGCTGTTCGGGCGTAGCCATAACTACAGGGCGGGTTTATCCAAATCCGACAAGAAGCTGGAAATTCATCTCGATGGTGAACCGATCAAGCGGCGTTCCGAGTTGGTACGCAAGTCACCTGTGTTGATACTTAATGCGGACAGCTTTTTGCTGATCAGTGGTTCCCCTCAACTGCGACGACAATTTATCGACTGGTGTTTGTTTCACGTGGAACATGCTTACGCGGATGACTGGCTGTTGTTTAAACACGCCTTGAAACAGCGAAATCGTCTGTTGAAAACAAAACAGGACCTACGCCAATTACCCTATTGGGACCAACATTTATTGGAACCATCAATGCGCTTGAGTCGATTAAGAAGCCATTACTGTGAGCAACTGAATTCGTTAATGAGCGAGCAAACCAGCGGCATACTCGAAAACCTCAGCATTACCCTGGAATACCAGCAGGGATGGCCGCAGTCTGAAAAGCTGGAAGATAGTCTGGAAAAATATCGGGCAAGAGACATAAAAGCTGGTTTTACCAGCTGCGGCATACACCGGGATGATCTGCGGATCCTTTCCCGGGGCAGACCAGTAATGGAAACGCTTTCTCGTGGCCAAAGCAAACGACTTTGTCTGGCGTTGATTCTAAGTGCGCTAAAACTGGTTAACGAAAAGGCCCCGGGGCAAATAATACTGTTGATCGATGATCTCCATTCAGAGTTGGA
>CAXBMV010000528.1:0-3003 GCA_963976575.1 uncultured Gammaproteobacteria bacterium
TCTGCGTTTGCGCAACATAGTTCCCGATCTTGCTGTTGCCGATGAAATGATTTCCTCGGTTCCCGCGCATAACGACTTATTTCTGTCGGTTACCGAGCGCTGCAAATATACCACCATGCTACGCATGACTTATCGCTTTGAAGAGGGCGACGATTTCCTGCTCGAACCGGATTTGCATCTCAAGGTTTACCACGATGCACGTGTCGTCGAAGTACAGCAATTGCAGTCACGCAGCCACGGTCCTTTGTACATCGCAGAGATGATCGAACAAAAATGGCGGATGAACCGGTTTCTTTACAAGTGGTTGGGATATTGCCTTTATCAGGGGCACTACTTTTATCCCATGCAGCATTTGAAACATAATAAGAAATAACATTCATAAGAGTCAGTAACTGATTGATTAATAAGTTATATTCCTGCCAAATAACTCTCCCGTATAAATACATCTTGACCTTGTCACACGTCTAGATATAATTCCTGACTAAATTAGTCGGGAATTATCAGGCGAGTATGCGTTTATCTACCAAAGGTCGTTATGCAGTGACTGCAATGATGGATATTGCATTGCACGAGCAGGTCGGCCCGGTCACCCTGGCCGATATATCGCAATGTCAGGGTATTTCGCTGTCCTACCTCGAGCAATTGTTTGCCAAGCTGCGTAAGTGCGGCCTGGTGGAGGGAGTACGAGGCCCGGGTGGTGGATATCGACTGGCCCGCCCGGCAAGCCAGATATCGGTTGCCGATATCATCCAGTCGGTGGACGAAAAGCTCGATATGACCAAATGCGGTGGCAAGGGTAATTGTTCGAAAGGCGAGAAATGTCTGACCCACCAGTTGTGGTTCGATCTTTCCTGCAGCCTTTATCGCTTTCTAAGTGGTATCAAGCTGGACCAGTATGTTAACCGCCCGGAAATTAATGAATTAGTGAAAAAACAGGACTTGCAGTACGGACGCTTTATCAATCGCCCGCAAGCCATGGCCTGACAGGAGAAGAAACAAGTGAGTGATGTGAAACTGCCAATTTATCTCGATTATAGTGCGACTACACCGATCGACCAGCGCGTCGCTGAAAAAATGGCGCAATTCCTGACCATCGAGGGTCAATTCGGAAATCCTGCATCGCGCAGCCACGAATTCGGCTGGAAAGCGGAGCAGGCGGTCGATCTTGCGCGCCAGCAAGTCGCCGATCTGATCAATGCCGACCCACGTGAAATCGTCTGGACCAGTGGTGCCACCGAATCGGATAACCTGGCTATCAAGGGTGCCGCGCATTTTTACAAGCAGAAAGGCAACCACATAATTACCATGAAAACCGAGCACAAGGCGGTACTGGATACCTGTCGTCAGCTCGAACGCGAAGGCTTTGAAGTAACTTATCTCGATCCGCTGGAAAATGGACTGATCGATATGGACAAGCTGAAAGAAGCCACCCGGCCTGAAACTATCCTGATCTCTGTAATGCACGTGAATAATGAAATCGGCGTAATCCAGGACATTGCTGCTATTGGTGAGTACGCTCGCGAAAACAAGATTATTTTCCACGTCGATGCGGCCCAGTCCACTGGTAAGGTTGAGATAGATTTGGGCGTATTGAAGGTCGACCTGATGTCATTTTCCGGTCACAAGACTTATGGCCCCAAGGGCATAGGCGCGCTTTACGTGCGTCGCAAGCCACGCGTCCGTCTCGAGGCGCAGATGCACGGTGGCGGCCACGAACGCGGTTTGCGCTCGGGTACTCTGGCGACTCACCAGATCGTCGGTATCGGCGAAGCCTTCCGTATCGCCAAGGAAGAAATGGCGAGTGAGAATGAGCGCCTTCGTATGTTGCGTGATCATCTCTACGATGGTTTGAAAGACATGGAAGAAGTCTACGTGAATGGTGATTACGAGCATCGTGTCGCCGGAAATCTGAATATCAGTTTCAATTTTGTCGAAGGCGAATCGCTGATCATGGCTTTACGTGATCTTGCTGTATCTTCAGGTTCGGCCTGTACTTCGGCCAGTCTCGAGCCTTCCTACGTGCTGCGCGCGCTGGGTCGTAACGATGAACTTGCGCATAGTTCCATCCGCTTTACCATCGGGCGTTTTACTACGCTGGACGAAATCGATTACACGATTGAGTTGGTGCGCAAGGCGGTGAATAAATTACGTGATCTTTCCCCGCTTTGGGATATGTACAAAGACGGTATAGATTTGAATTCTGTTGAATGGGTAGCGCATTAAGCGCTTTTTAGAGGTGTAACATGGCATATAGCAATAAAGTACTGGACCATTATGAAAACCCGCGTAACGTCGGCAAAATGGAAGATGATGACTCGGTAGGCACCGGCATGGTCGGCGCACCCGCCTGCGGGGACGTGATGAAACTGCAGATCAAGGTGGGCAAGGATGGAATTATCGAAGATGCCAAGTTCAAGACCTATGGTTGTGGTTCGGCGATCGCGTCAAGCTCGCTGGTCACCGAGTGGGTGAAGGGCAAGAGCCTCGATGAAGCCGGCAAGATCAAGAATACTCATATCGCCGAAGAACTGGCGCTGCCGCCGGTAAAAATACACTGCTCGGTACTGGCAGAAGATGCGATAGCCGCGGCTATCGAAAATTACCGCCAGAAAAATCAGTAAAGGTTTTATCGTTTGATGGAAAGTGAAAGCCCGCGCAAGCGGGCTTTTTTTATCCCCCCCATTGTGAAGATACAGTCCTGTTCAACAACGAATTATACTGACTGTCAAAATTACCGGTTAATCGACTGATGAATTATCTCCCTATTTTTTATGACATCCGCGAGCAACCCTGCCTGGTGGTTGGCGGCGGCAGCATCGCGCTACGCAAGGCGGAATTACTGCTCAAGGCCAATGCCAGCCTGAAGCTGGTGGCGCCTGTTATACACGAAGACCTTCGGGCAATGGCCGCTGTCGGCAGGCTCGAGCTGGAACAGCGCGAATTCAGAGCCAGCGATCTGGACGGTCTCGCCTGTGTCATCGCGGCAACCGATGACGAAGTATT
>CAXBMV010000529.1:0-2997 GCA_963976575.1 uncultured Gammaproteobacteria bacterium
CCGGGCCAGACAGTTGCCGGTAAACGTGGTCGATAATCAGGACCTGTGCAGCTTTATCATGCCGTCGATGGTAGACCGCAACCCGGTACAGATCGCGGTTTCCACCGGTGGCAGCGCTCCGGTGCTGGCGCGCATGCTACGCGCCAGGCTGGAGAGTAGTATCCCCGCTGCCTATGGCCAGCTCGCGGCCTTGAGTGGTAAGTACCGCGATGCGGTGAAACAGGCCTTTAGCGATGGCGATTCACGGCGCCGCTTCTGGGAGTCGGCACTCGAGGGTGAGGTGGCTGACCTGGTTCTGGCAGGCAGAAATGACGATGCTGAGAACCTGTTGCAGCAATTGATCAAAGACGGCGCGCCGAGTGATGCTCACAAAGGCGAAGTTTACCTGGTCGGAGCCGGTCCGGGAGACCCGGACTTACTGACTTTCAAGGCCCTGCGACTGATGCAAAAGGCCGATGTGGTTGTCTATGATCGCCTGGTTTCAGAGCCGATACTCGACATGGTTCGCCGCGATGCCGAGAAAATATATGCCGGCAAGGCAAAAGCCGATCACAGCCTGTCGCAGGAAAATATCAACCAGTTGCTGGTACGTCTGGCCAAAGAGGGCAAGCGCGTGCTTCGCCTGAAGGGTGGCGATCCATTTATTTTTGGCCGTGGTGGCGAGGAAATTGGTGAGTTGATCGACGAAGGCATCGACTTCCAGGTGGTGCCGGGGATTACCGCTGCCTCGGGTTGTGCCAGCTATGCCGGTATCCCGCTTACCCACCGGGATTATTCACAGGCCTGTATTTTTGTTACTGGTCACCGGCGCGAGGGTGGCGAGGAATTGAACTGGGAAATGCTCAGCCACGCCAATCAAACCGTTGTGTTTTACATGGGGCTGGATAATGTCGAGAGGATTTGCCAGTCACTGAAGGCGCATGGTCGCGCCGAGACGACGCCCGCGGCGCTGATCGAAAAAGGCACGACCTCGGTTCAGCGCGTATTTATCGGGGATTTAAACAGCCTGCCTGATCTGATCGAGCAACACGATGTGCATGCGCCAACATTAATCCTGGTCGGCGAAGTGGTCGCCCTGCACGAAAAATTAAGCTGGTATAAGCCGGGCAGCGAAATTAGCTGAATCGGCGGCCCTGATTCAGTCGAGATCGTTGAGTAGCGATACGCGGGTATCGCCGCTGACTTCATGTTCGTAGCTGTAGAGGGTATGCTGTACGCCGATTTTCCATGAGGCACCCTGTTTCAGTTCTGAACGCATGGCGTCGTTGACTTCGAAGCGCATGAAATGCACGGCCGAAGTTTTGGTGGCCGTGGAACGCTCCAGATCTTCGTCGGCGATAGACCAGATCTTGTCGTGATCACCGATCTTCATCCATACCAGGTCTTCGATGCCGACCAGTTTTTCCAGCTGCGCTGCGCGAATCTCGGCATCCGCATATTCAATCATAAATGTCGCCTTGAAATTACTGCCGCTGGGGATCATCGGGTTATAGGCCTCCAGCTCTTCGTTAATGCCGCCCGCTTCGAAAACCTTTTCGATGCGCAGCATTTCCTGGATCTGATAGAGCAGGGTAAGCCGGTCTTCGAAGTAAAGCGTCGTATTCGGCCCCAGCGCGACCTGGCGGTTCTTTTTATGTGCCATCACTTGCTTGCGAAACTGGTCACGCTGTTCAGCGTATTCTTCGAGACTCAAAAGGTCGGCGCGGGTAATTTCATGATTCATTTGGGTTTCCATCTTATTAAATGCCATAGGCCCTGCGCAGCAGGCTGATCGGGTGTTCGGTGCTGCTGCCGTCGGCCAGTCCGGCTGAGATGTGCTGTCCTGCCATGGGGCAGTCGCTGGCATAGGCATCGGCTTCTGCTTTGCGCACGCGGTTGACCACCGGTTTGACAATTTTCATCGAAATATCGTGAAATTCTTTCTTCACTGCATAGGTTCCATCGTGTCCGGAGCAACGTTCGATCATGTCGATCTCGGTTTCGGGGACGAGCGCGAGTATGTCGCGGGTTTTACTGCCGATGCGTTGTACGCGCTGGTGGCAGGCGACGTGATACGCGATTTTGCCGATACGGTTGGGGAAGTCGGTTTTCAACAGTCCCGCCCGGTGTCGTAACGCCAGGTATTCGAAGGGGTCGAAGAATGCTTGCTGCACTTTGGCAACTTCTTCGTCATCTACAAACATCAGCGGCAGTTCCTGCTTGAACTGCAGGGTGCAGGAAGGTACCGGAGAAATAATATCCCAGCCTTCGTCTACCAGTTTGGCGAGCAGCGGGATGTTGTGTTGTTTCAACTTTTCTACCGAATCAAGGTCGCCCAGTTCCAGCTTGGGCATACCGCAACAGCGGGTATTTTTGACCACCATGGCAGGTATTTCATTGTGCTCGAATACCTTGAGTAAATCTTCACCGAGCAGGGGTTCGTTGTATTCGCCATAGCAGGTAGCAAAAATGGCGACCTTGCCGCGGGTTTTGTCGGTGCTGCGAACTTCGTAATCACCGGCCTGGTGATTGCGGCTGCGTTTGCTCAGCGTATCGCTGTGATACTTGGGCAGGCGTGCCCTGGCATCGATATCGAGTGCCGATTCCAGCAGTGCGCGTGTGTGTTCGTTGCCGTTTACCGCGTTGACCAGATTGACCACAATGGGAATACTGGCAAGGCTACCGACGCGGTCGGTGGAAGAGATTATCTTGTCGCGCAGTTTGCTACGACCCTGACGATAGCCCAGCGCCTTGGCGCGAAGCATTAAATGAGGAAAGTCGACATCCCATTCGTGCGGTGGAACGTAGGGGCACTTGGTCAGGTAACACAGGTCACAGAGGTAACAGTTGTCGATAACCTGCCAGTAATCTTTCTTATCGACGCCATCGACTTCCATGGTAGTCGATTCATCGACCAGGTCGAACAGGCTGGGGAATGCGTTACACAGGCTGACGCAACGTCTGCAGCCGTGGCAAATATCGAATACGCGCTCCAGTTCTTCGAACACCGCGGATTCA
>CAXBMV010000530.1:0-2986 GCA_963976575.1 uncultured Gammaproteobacteria bacterium
CTACTGGTGAGTTTGCTTTCGCGGGGGAACATGCCGTCTTTGCATTCGCATGGCTCTTCGTCGGCTGCCGCTGATTTTTTTCGACTGGCTATCGCCTTTTCTTCGGCTTCGACCATCCCCCGAATCAGAGACTGGGTTGCCTCATCGTAATCTTCGTTAGAACTATTTCTACCCATTTGACATTCCTCATCAGTTACACGTTTTTATTGACTACCAGCCACTACTCGAGAATAGCTACTGGCAATTTGGTTTTATTAACTACTGAACCGAGATGAAGAAAAAGCCTACGCCTGCATATTCGGCATGGCCAATTGATTGAATCGATGAGCTGATACCCGACGCCTATGAGTATTTTTGTAGGTTACGGCGAGCTCTGGTATGCCGCAGGAGATACGAGGGGGGTTCCGGTCAGGCGATAATTATCGCCTGACCGGATTCAACAGGAAACATTATTGCTTCAAGGGCACCGACAGGTAGAGACCGAATTCTTCGCCCAGATCGCAGCTAACGCGCGCGTGCACCTTGCCCTGGCGATCGAGAAATCCCTGTTCGTCTTCTACCGGGAATATGCCCTCGTGCCAGATGCCGGGGTTGATATACAGTCCTTTGCTGCCATCGCACCAGAAGGCAATGACATCGTCGGGTTTGAGGTCATCACCAGGCAAGGCCACCGGCACCACGAAGGGCTTTTTTTCCAGCGGGTAAAACAATTGCCCGCCGTCGGGGTGATAGTTCAAATGCCATAGCAATACCTGATCACGCGCCACTGTCTGCTCGCTGGCACTGGCCTGTTGCGGGTCGGTTGACCAGCCCAGCACGTAGTGCCCCTTGACCGCCTCGTTGCTGCCCATCAGAGTATCGCCCTGCCATTCCCCCCTGAATATGCCCTCGACATAGCCGGCCTCATTGCCGGTGCCCTCATCGATCGGACGCCAGCCCTGTGCGGGCCAGGTGACAATTTCAATATCGATATCATCGGGATGATCGACCAGGCAACCATAGGCTGAAACCGCCTCATCGGTGGCTTCGATCAAGGGCACGCTGTGGGTTTTCAGGGTGGGCTTTTCGCTGGCTTCGAACAGATACTTCGGACTGGCATTCATAGACTAACGATTCCTCATTGATATATTCTGCTGCAATTTTCCACGGCTAATCGATGAAAATCAATAAAACCCGTAGCGAAATATTGGACAAAAATAAATTGTGCTAGTTTAGCTGGATTCGACTAATGCCAGCATTTCCTCGAGGGCGCGCAGCAGAGTGGCCTCGCGGATCGCCGCGCGGTCGCCATCGAACAGACATTTGAAAGCCTGTCTCTGCCCGCTGCCGGCAATCGCTATCCACACCGTGCCCACCGGTTTCTCGGCGCTGCCGCCGCCGGGGCCAGCCACACCGGTGACCGCGATGGCGTAGTCTGCCTGGCTGTGAGCCAGGGCTCCACTGACCATAGCGTTAGCCACAGCCTCGCTGACAGCGCCGTATTCGTCGATAACAGACGATGGCACACCGAGCATGTCGCTCTTGGCCTGGTTGCTATAGGTGACGAATCCGCGATCAAACCATTCCGAGCTGCCGGCCAGGTCGGTGAAGGTTTTCGCGATCAAACCACCGGTACAGGATTCGGCAGTACAAATCTTTTGCCGATTCTGTGATAATTGCGCGGCCATTTGCCGCACCAGCTGGACGGATTGTTCGTTCATCGATGCATTATAACCAAAGCTCGGCCGAGACGAACAAACACTTCATGACAAAAACCAGTAGTAGTGCCCATACGCCCATGATGCAGCAGTTTCTGCGTATCAAATCGGAGTACCCGGATACATTGCTGTTTTATCGCATGGGCGATTTCTACGAATTGTTTTTCGACGATGCACGCAAGGCGGCGAAGCTACTCGATATCACGCTGACCAAACGCGGCCAGTCGGGCGGTGAACCTATCGCTATGTGCGGCGTGCCTTACCACGCGCTGGACGGCTATCTGGCCAAGCTGGTCAAGGCCGGAGAAGCCGTTGCCATCTGCGAACAAATTGGCGACCCGGCCACCAGCAAGGGCCCGGTAGAGCGCAAGGTGATGCGCGTGGTAACCCCGGGCACGCTTACCGACGAGGCTTTGCTACAGGACCGAAGCGAAAACCTGCTGTGCTGTATCTATCAGGATAAATCAGCCTGGGGCCTGGCCGCTCTGGAAATCAGCTCGGGTCGCTTCAGCGTCAGCCAGCTGGACAGCGACGCCTTGCTGGTCAGCGAAATAGCGCGCCTGAATCCGGCCGAAATCATTTACTGCGAAGACCAGCCACTGCCGCTGGAGGCGAACTACCGGCAGCATGCCCACGCCATGCCGCCCTGGTATTTCGAGCTGGAAACCACCACGCGACTACTCTGTGAGCAATACCATACGCGTGATCTGCAGGGCTTCGGCATCGCCGATCAGCCGCTCGCGATCTGCGCGGCCGGTTGCCTGTTGCAATATGTCGGCGACACGCTGAAGACCCGGGTCACCCATTTACAACCCATTCGCAGTGAGCAAATCAGCGAGGTATTGCTGATCGACGCCAACAGTCGTCGCAATCTCGAACTAACCCAGTCGATCAGCGGGCAGTCTGCAAACAATAGTCTGTTCGCCATTATCAACCACTGCAGCAGCGCGATGGGGCACCGCGAATTACAGCGCTGGATACAGAAACCGCTGCGCGATCAGGCACAGGTCGGACAGCGCCATCACGCGGTGGCCTGTCTGCTGGACAACCGTGGCTTCGAAAACATCGCCACCGAAATGCGCGCGGTGGCAGACATAGAAAGAATTCTCGCACGCGTAGCGCTGGGCTCGGCCAGGCCGCGTGACCTCTCCAGCCTGCAGGGCACGCTGCAACTGCTGCCAGGACTGCAACAGATGCTGTCTTCGCTGGACAGCGAACTGATCCAGTCGCTGGCGCAGCAGATTGCCACCCATGACGAAGTGGTCGCGCTGCTCGACGCGGCCATCATC
>CAXBMV010000531.1:0-2986 GCA_963976575.1 uncultured Gammaproteobacteria bacterium
CCGCCACTCGCGGTTTCGGCTTGTCCAGCAATGACAACGGCGGAATAGTGCTACCGCCCTTGCCGCCGGAATGAAACAGCGGTATTTGCTTTTCCTTTTCCACGCGCGGACTCGGTGCGATGCTTTGCACTACCGGTTCAATTTTGACCGGCTTGCGCTTTTCCTGTTTCTGCTGCTGCACCTGGAATACCTGTTCGCGCTGACTGCGGTTACGATTGCCCTCGACGCGATCACGCACCAGGTAATATCGATCCAGCAACTTGTCGATTAACAGCAGCGTGAACTTACCGGTATTGTCGACCAAACCCAGCCAGGATAAACCAGTAAACAGGGTTACACCGGCGAGGAATAGCGCCAGGTGCAGCACCGTGGCACCGACGAAACCCAGCCCATGGGAAAAATAATTACCGGTAATCTGACCGAGTATGCCGCCCGCATCCAGCGGCATGGCACCGGCTTCGACAGAAAAATGCAGGCTTGACAGTGCACAGCCAGATACCAGCGTCAGCACGAAGCCACTCCAGCGGATAATCAGCATCTGGTAGCGATCCTCGGGGCTGAGCTCGCGGGTTTTAACCAGAATTACGCCGTTGTAAATCAGCATGACCGGCAGCAGCACCGAAAGAAAGCCGAACAGGTAGAACAGCAGGTCCGCAATCCAGGCCCCGGCGGTGCCGCCGACATTGGAAATCTCGTGATTGTCGCCGCTATGCGACCAGGAAGGATCCAGCGGGTCATAACTGAACAAGGCCACCAGAAAATAGGCCGCCAGAGCAAACGAAAGCAACATGCCGGCTTCGCGCAGGCGCTGCTTAACCTGCCCGGCCAGCATGAGCTTGCCGCTATGGTCTTCGCTGCGAGAATTCTGTTTAGCCTGGGCCACTGATCAATTCGATGAAATCAAAGCGCGCTATTTTACATGATGGCAAGCGTGGGTAACCATAAATATACGATTGAAATAGTTCACCCTTGCCGCCATATAGCCATTTACGCCATTAGCCTTTACTATTAGCGCCAAATTTTCACACCAGATCTTCGAGAAAACCTTATGTCCACTCCCAAGCACAGCCGGGTAATCATCCTCGGCTCCGGTCCCGCCGGCTATGCCGCCGCGGTTTACGCCGCTCGCGCCAACCTGAAACCCACCGTCATCACCGGGTTGGAAGCTGGTGGTCAGTTAATGACCACTACCGATGTCGACAACTGGCCGGGAGACGTAGAGGGATTAACCGGCCCGGCCTTGATGCAGCGCATGCAACAACACGCCGAACGCTTCGATACCGAAATCGTGTTCGATCATATCCACACTGTCTTCCTCGGCGAAACTCCGAAACGCCTGATCGGCGATAGCGGCGAATACAGTTGCGATGCATTGATCATCGCCACCGGCGCCAGCGCGATGTACCTCGGCGAGCCCTCCGAGGAAAAGTTTCATGGCAAGGGCATATCCGCCTGCGCAACCTGCGATGGTTTCTTCTTCAAGGGGCAAAAGGTAGCCGTTATCGGTGGTGGCAACACCGCGGTCGAGGAAGCGTTGTACCTGTCCAATATCGCCGAGGAAGTCCCCCTGGTGCACAGGCGCGACTCGCTGCGTTCGGAAAAAATTCTTCAGGACCAGCTATTCGAGAAAGCCAAAAACGGCAATGTCAAAATCGAATGGTTTAACGTATTCGACGAAGCGCTTGGCGACGAAACCGGTGTTACCGGCTTGCGCATCCGCAACGTCAAGGACGACAGCACGCGCGAACTCGACCTGTCCGGCATATTCATCGCCATTGGGCACAAGCCCAATACCGCGTTATTTGATGGCCAACTGGAAATGAAGAATGGCTATATTCGCGTACACGGCGGCCCCGATGGCAATGCCACCGCGACCAGCACTGAAGGCGTTTTCGCCGCTGGCGACGTGATGGACCATGTCTATCGCCAGGCGATCACTTCTGCGGGGAGCGGTTGCATGGCCGCGCTTGATGCCGAGAAATATCTGGACGCAAAAGCCCTGGAGTAACTGCGGCATGGATTCCGCCGAACTCAGGGTCAGCGTCAGCCACAGTCTCGCCGAAATCCCAGCTCAGGATTGGGATGCGCTGGGCAGTGGCAATTACCCCTTCAGCCGCCACTGTTTCCTTTACGGGCTGGAATTGCACGATTGTCTGGAGCCCTTTGGTTGGCATCCCGTATATTTCCAGCTGCATCGTGGTAGCAGTCTGCTCGCGGCTATCCCCTGTTATATAAAGACCAATTCCTACGGCGAGCTGGTTTTCGACCACGCCTGGGTAAATGCCTACCAACGCAACGGTCTCGACTATTACCCCAAGCTGGTCAGTGCTATTCCCTATACGCCGGCCACCGGTGAACGTTTCCTGTTGAATTTCGATCTAGTGATTGACGCGCAGGAACAAGACGAGCTATGTCGCCTGCTGTGCAGCGCAGTACTCGACTTTTGCGATAAACAGGGACTCAGTTCCTGGCATCTGCTGTTTCCGGAAAAAGCCCTGCTGGACAGGCTCAGCGAAGCCCGATTGATGCGACGCAACGATGTGCAATTCCACTGGCAAAACCAGAAATACAGCGACTTTGATGATTTCCTCAGGCGCCTGAGCTCGCGCAAGCGCAAGAATATAAAGAAAGAGCGCAGCAGTGTCGCGCAACAGGGGCTGGAAATCAGCATGCAAAGCGGCGGCGAACTCAGCGCCGCCGAGTGGCAACGCATCCATGATCTCTACGCCGGGATTTATCTGCGAAAACATGGAACCGCGACCCTGAGCGCCGGTTTTTTCCAACACCTTGCCGAACAGATGCCACAGCAAATACTCGCAGCAACCGCCCGCGAACAGGGAGAAATCGTCGCTGCCTCGGTTTTTTTCCGCAGCGATAGCCACCTTTACGGACGCGTCTGGGGTTGCGACGAATACTTTCGCCACCTGCATTTCGAATGCTGCTACTACCAGGGCATAGACTATTGCATCGCCCATCAGCTGACTTG
>CAXBMV010000532.1:0-2975 GCA_963976575.1 uncultured Gammaproteobacteria bacterium
ACCAGAGGCTCACCCGCCGATTTCTACAATCATGTCGAATGACCAGTATGTGCTGGCAGCACCGAGCATTTGGCCAGAGTTGCCGGCCTGTGACCTGGACGACCGCATTGCCGCAGTTCGGCTTCGAGCCAGAATTGTTCGTGTCGATGACGGGTAACCTGGCAGTTGCAGTGCGGAAGCGCCCGTCGCTCCATACTAAGGGGCGATAAGCCCTTTAAGCGATTGGCAAATCAGCGGATTTTTATCTGACTTTGCGTCAGTGTGGCACTCGGCGCGTGTTCCCCGAGGATGCGCTCGACTTCTTTACGGGTCGCGCTGCCGGCCTTTGGTCCGATCATTACTTCAAGCTCATTGATGGCTGTAGGCGCTAATGGGATGAAGAGGGCTTCCGCTTCGACCGGGTATGTCTCGAGGTCGAGTGTCACGTTGTTGAAATACTCATCGTCTGGGAACTGCGCCTCGAAAGAGAGCGCTGCGATTTTGAAGCGCCACTCCTGTTCGTAAGACCAGTGCGTGCCCTTCACCATGCCCAAATCGTGAGGATAGAAATAAGCCGTGCCTGCGTGGCGATAGACCAGCGGACGATTTCGGTAGGCGGGATCGTCGCTGTAATAGATTTTGTTGGGCCCGATAATGGCGCAACTGTTTGTGCTCATTGCCGGAGGCTTTCGATTGATCGAGTGCCAGGTTTCGACCGTGAGCAGGGCGCCGCCTTTCTCGAAAATCATGGGTTCCTTGCGCCCGACAAACATGTTCGACGGCAGCCTAATCCGCACGCCGCTTAGATTTTGGCCATACATCGACCACATCGGGATTTGCTCGACCTCAGTGCCTGACCAACACGAAACGAATACAGAACTGGCTGCGAGCGCCACGTCTGATGCCATCGCTTCCTCCGGGTCGTTAACTGTATCAAGACGAGAGAAACGAAGTGTGCGAGAAGCGAGGATTTTCTCGAGGCTGGCTAAGGAGGTGTATTGATATAGTGCGGACGGTAGTTCTTCGATGCCCATTACATCGAACATGAAATCGTCGGTGTAGAACCCTTCCGATCCTTCAGAATACAAGTGCTGCCTCCAGAAACAATTTGATAATCCATTATACTTGCGCAGCGCCGGTTGCCACCTGATAGCGTGTCCGCATGCCTTCCAAGCGCGGCGTGGACTGATCGAGTGCGACGAATGACATCTCTGCCCGCACAGTGATCATCTGGGCGGTGGAGATGCTGCGCTATGCGCGAACGTCCGGTTCGAAGAAGCCGCTTCGCAGCGATGAATGTCCGTTCGCGTCGCGTGCAAAAACTTTGTGGATAGGAATTTAACACTTTCCGTATGCGACCACAGTAGCATCGCGTTAAACCATATTACTAATAGTGTTAAGGCCAACTTCTTATGATTCAGTTGGGCCGCACAACAGGCCATAAAAGAATTCCTGATCGTGCGATAAATCGAACTCGGGTTCGATTTTTTGAAGATGTGCGCGCCGCGGCGCAGGTTGCCCTTCTGGCGGAACAGTGGAGCGGTGGCATAGCAAAGACCTCTGCTAACATCTTAGATCCCGAAAGTAGACATTTGCCTCACTCACCAGCAGGTCAGCTTATATAATGCTTACATACATCATAAAATAACATTTATGCCTATTGACGACTCGCCAACTTCCTGCGCAATCTGGCGCAGGTAAAAATATGATGACATTAAAAATTTATAAAAGGTTAAACCTATGCGCCAGTTCAGGGACTACCGGAAGATGTGTTTGCAGGAAGGAGTTGATCTCCTTTGTGTTGAAAGCGGTCACAAGCATTGCCGCCTCGTATTCGAAGCCGGTTTTGTCGTGGCAGCGTCAACGCCCTCAAACCATCGCAATATGATGAATGTCCGCAGTGATGTTCGTCGCTTGCACCGCTGAAAGGAAATTACGGTGAACAAAATTATGAGCGCTGCTGAGCGCCGTGACGCATGTCAGGACACTGTTTATCTAACAGATCACGAATGGGATTATGCCCAGTGGCTTCACATATTGACTATGGAATCTTTGGAACACGTCGAAGGTCTCATGGGAGCTGACGTCGCTTCTGGCCCATTGCGTCAGCTGGTACAGCCTGTGGCTAACATCAACTGCATTGATGCTGATACTTGGCGCGATGCAATGGAAGATGTGTCAGCATTTTTCGACGTTTTGCCGATATCATCTCGGTTCTACGAAGCAGTGCTATATGGCTTGTACGGCGTTACCCCAGAGAAGGTTCCAGTCGGTGACCGCGCGGGGTGGTTGGGCGCGTTAGTGACCGAAATTACTGAATTTGCCGCGCGCAGTGATGTTCAGAAGCTTGGCGGCGGAAACAATACTTTGCTGCGCATTGCCCGCCTCGCCGCATCTCGGTACGCGATCGATTTCGGTAGGGGAGAAGTGGACCTTTATTCTATGGCGATCCTTGCTGGCATTGCTGAGGGGAGTGTTCGCAACCTTCTTTCAGGGTCGAATAACGTACTGGAGCGGGGCCCTAACGGAGGCATCGTGGCAATGAGCGCTGCATCATGGCTGCAAAAGAAGAAGGGTTTCCTCGCCTCCATCTGGCAGGAAGATGATGTCTCTACTGAAACCACCGACGATGGCCCGGCTATTGCACCTGAAAGGATGATTTTTGTTCCTGTTGCTCGGGACGGATCATTGTTCACCCCCGACCTCATGCGTAACGGCACCTACCAAATCGGTGCCAAGGGTGAAGAAGAGAATGTCTCCAACTTCTTCGATGCACTTGCACGGCTCAACAGTATGGCCGTTCCGCGTTGGCGTCGACCGAATGAAAAGGGTCTGTGGGGCATCGTCAGTGGTGTCGCATGGCAGCGTATTGAGAAGACAGGAGACCCGGTATGAATATTCCTACGGCAGCAGAAGTTCTTGACGCCCTAAAAGCCGCCCTGGGGAGTGTGCGTAATTTTGTGCCCTGACGCCTTTAGTTACGCCATGGGAAAGCG
>CAXBMV010000533.1:0-2960 GCA_963976575.1 uncultured Gammaproteobacteria bacterium
GATAGAAGCCATAGGTCGTGTCGCCCAGGCGACGACTATTCCGGTGGCAACCGGCGAGCGCCTCACCACCAAGGTCGAGTTCCACCAGGCCCTGAAAGCCGGAGTATCCATCATCCAGCCCGACATAGGCCGTAGCGGTGGCATCTGGGAAACGAAGAAGATTGCGGTCATCGCCGAACTGTTCAATGCCCAGCTGGCGCCGCATATCTACTGCGGTCCTGTGGCGCACGCGGCTGCCGCGCAACTGTCTTTCAGTTGCCCCAATTTCCTCATTATCGAAACCATTCAGACCGAGTTCCACGATGCGATACTGCAAAAACAGCTGGCATGGGAGGAGGGCTATATGCCGGCACCGACCGCGCCGGGTCTCGGCATCGAGTTGAACGAAGCGGTGATCGAATCGCACCCTTATACCAGTGGCGGTCGCCTGCACCTGGAAATGTGCCAGACGGTACTCGATTCGAATAACCAGAAAATCATCACCGAACTCGACTAGTGCGCCGGCCTGCTGAACTCAATCTGTCTAACTGGCGCCAGCCCCCCTATAGTCGCTGGGCATTCCATCACGTCGGCGAAATCATCCCGACACAGGTGATAAGCCGGGGCGCAACAGCCAGCGCTCTGGAACGGGCATTGAACCCGCATCTGCAACAGCTCGCCATAGATGGCATCGAGGGTAATAGCTGGTCGCTGCAGCAATGGCTGGAAGCTTCCAGCAGCGATGCCCTGCTGGTCGCGCATCGCGGACGCCTGGTACACGAATGGTATGCCCATGCCGATATTGAAAACTGCCCGCATATCGTATTTTCGGTGAGCAAATCGATTACCGCGGCCTTGACCGGAGTTTTACTCGAACAGGGTTTGCTCGACACTGCCAGCCGCCTGGAACAACTCATCCCCGAACTGGCCGGCTCCGGTTTTGCCGGTGCCAGCCTGCAGCAGCTGCTGGACATGCAGATAGCAATCGATTTCGAGGAAAACTACGAAGTCAGCTCGGGCAAGTTTATCGAGTACCGTACCTCTACCGGTTGGCATCCCTGTGCGCTCGATCAGATCGATGTCAACCTGCACGACTTCCTCTGTTCGCTGGCGGCTAGCGGCGCGAATCACGGTGAAACCTTTGCCTATAAGTCGCCCAACTCTGACCTGCTCGGCTGGATACTTGAACGCGCCAGCGGTGAATCATTGAGTGCGCTGCTATCGCGTTACCTGTGGCAACCGATGGGCGCCGAGGCCGACGCCTGTATCACGCTGGACCGCAAGGGCGCGCCGCGCAGTGCCGGCGGTATCTGTGTGCGGCCGCGAGACTTGCTGCGCTTCGGCGAATTAATGCGTCTGCGCGGACAGGCCAGCGGGCAGCAGGTTGTACCCGCCGCCTGGGTAGACGATTGCAGCGGCGGCGGCGACAGTGCTGCCTGGTTGCGCAGCGAAAACAGCGCGCGCTTTGCAGAAGGAAATTACCGCAACCAGTGGTACCAGAGCGGCAATCAGCAGACTGCCATGCTCGCCATCGGAATTCACAGCCAGTGGATTTATATCGACCCGATCTCCGAAGTGACCATCGTCAAGTTGTCGGCGCAGGATACGGCGCTCAACGCCGATCTGTCGGTGGTGAATATCGGCGCATTCTCGGCTATCTGTGAACAGGTCAAGCTGCTTGGTTAGGGTTAATAAAAAGATAATTGTTCCACCATCGGTGCTGATCATTGTGTTGGCGCTACTCGCCACAGCGATCATGCTGCTTCAGAATCCGGAATGCCAAACTCGTGATTGTACATTTGCACAATTCAAGAACCACAAGGTGCGTCAGGTCAGTTATTGGCAAGCGCAAATGGCTGCGCCATTGCGGTCGCGGGTATACGCTGCACCGCCAGACTTGATCGAATATGTTGAGCTGGATAATGAACTCAATGATTTTCCTGCAGGGGTTAAACCAACCGAAAACAAGCAAACTATCGAACTGGTAAAACAAGCCCTGGCGGGCATCCCGGCTCCGATTATGTCGCTGTTTAAAGATAGACTGGCCGGTGTGTTCATCGTTGATAATCTCGGCTCCAGTGGTTACACCGATCAATTGATTCAAACCAATGGCAAACCCTACGGCGGTTTTATCCTGCTTGATTCTGCGGTATTCGATAAGCCGGCCAATGCATGGGCAAGCTGGAAAGAAAGCACGGCATTTTCCAGCGTTGCAGATACCGAGATCAAAGTTACGCTCGAAGATCCCGCCGATGATAGTCAAGTCAATGCAATCCAGTTTATCCTCCTGCACGAGCTCGCCCATGTACTCGCCGTGGGGTCTGATATTCATCCCGACTGGTGGTTGTCAGCGATCGAAGTCAGATTGAGCGACTATGAGTTTGCCAGCCTGTCCTGGGTCCTGGATGAAAGTGGGCAATCCTTTGAAAGCCGTTTCGAAGCGGCATTTCCGCTGAGACCCTCTTTGGTGTATTACCGGGAACCCGGCTTGTCTGCGGATCAAATGGAAGAGGTATTGCACAGCCTGCAGAAAACCAATTTTGTCAGCCCCTATGCCGCCACATCACCTGCGGAAGACTTTGCCGAGAGCTTTGCCATTTACGTGCACAGCGAATTGATGAGAAAGCCTTATCGCATCGAGGTTTTGAATAGTGGCCAGAGTCTGTACTCGATGGAATCCTGTTTTGCGGATCGTTGCCGCGATAAGCTGCACCTGCTGGAAGCCCTGCTGAATTGATGCAGGGTTCGAGACTTTAATCAGTGCTGCGCTGGTGTTGCTTCTGACGCTTGTTGGCCACGCCCGGGGTTCTCGCAGCGGCGATCATATTTTCACCGAGTTGCAGAGACCCTTTTTGCCCGGAGTGCGCATAATCTTCCTCTAGTCCGGCCCGAGCCAGATCGGGCGCAATGCCGAGTTCTTCGGTCATGGCTTTATATAACAGGCTAAACAATCGACGCAGGGAAATCTTCCAGCTGCTCCC
>CAXBMV010000534.1:0-2956 GCA_963976575.1 uncultured Gammaproteobacteria bacterium
CAATTCTTGTAGCCGCGGTGGCTGACCGAGTTATAGCCGGGTCGAATTTCGAAACCGGGTGTGCCGCGATCGACGAGGAAACAGGTGATTTTCTTCTTCGGTCCGCGCGCGGTTTGCTCTTCACCGGTGGCGACAAAAACGATGACAAAGTCGGCGATATTGGCGTGGCTGATGAAGTGTTTACTGCCATTGAGAATCCAGTCGCTGCCGTCGGGCTTGGCGTTGCAACTCATGCCGCGCACGTCAGAACCCGCACCGGGTTCGGTCATGGCGAGCGCGTCGAACTTTTCACCCTTCACCGCCGGAAACAGGTATTGCTCGCGTTGCTCGGCGTTGCAGGCCTGGAGTATGCCGGAGGGTCGACCGAAGAAAACCGCGAGGCCGTTGGATGCGCGACCCAGCTCGCGTTCCAGCAGGGTGAAATCGAGGTGGCCGAGACCACCGCCGCCGTATTCCTCGGATATATTGGCGGCGAAATAACCGGCTTCGAGGCATTTGTCACGAATCTCCAAACCGAGTTCCAGTGGCACTTCGCCGCTGCGCTCGACCGCCGCTTCGTGCGGGTAGATTTCGTTTTCGACGAAGGAGCGCACCGTCTCGACGATTAAGTCCTGTTCAAAACTGAGTCCGAAATGCATATTGTTATTTCCTCGCTATCAGGCTGGGTCGTTGGCCGCTTCGAGCAGGCGGGTTTCGTGCTCGGCCAGGGTCTTTCCGGCACCCCAGTTATTGCCCTTGAGGCCGTGCAGTATCGCGATCAGGTTGTCGTCACGGATGCGTTCCATTTCGCGGATGCTCATATGCCCGGACTGGGCGTCGGACTGCCCCGCGATCAGGTCTACCAGTTCGTCGTTGAACTCGGGCACATCGGTGAGTTTGGTCCAGGGCCATTTCAGGCAGGGGCCGAACTGCGCCATGAAGTGACGCATACCGGCTTCACCACCGGCCACGCGGTAAGTGTCGAAGACGCCCATTTGCGCGTAGCGAAGGCCGAAGCCGAAACGCACCGCGTCGTCGACATCCTCGGTGGTGGCAATGCCATCCTTCACCAGCCACAGCGATTCGCGCCACACGGCCTCAAGCAGTCGGTCGGCGATGAAGGCTTCGATTTCCTTTTTCACGTGCAGCGGGTGCATGCCGACAGAGCGGTAGATTTCGCGGGCGCGTTCTATGGTAGCAGCACTGGTTTTTTTGCCGCCGACCAGTTCCACCAGCGGCAGCAGGTAGACCGGGTTGAACGGATGTGCCACCAGCAGGCGTTCGGGGTGCCCCATGTTTTGTTGCAGGTCGGAAGGCATGATGCCCGAGGTCGATGAAGCGATCAGGGCATGCTGCGATGCATCGGCCTCGATTTCTGCGTAAACGCTTTGCTTGATGTCGAGGCGTTCGGGTACCGACTCGACGATTAGTTCGGCGTTCTTCACCGCGTCGGCGATGCTGCTGCAAAATCTGACGCTACCCTCTTTACTGCGCGGCGCGCTGGTGAGTTTGGCATAGGCGTATCGGCTGTTCTTCAACACCGCTTCGACTTTTTCGGCGGCATCCGCGGCCGGGTCGTAAACGCTCACATCGATACCGTTTTCGATCAACCGGGAAATCCAGCCGGCACCTATGACTCCGCCGCCGATGATCGCGGCCTGCTTGATGACTGACATGGCTATTCCTCTTATTTGCTAACGGGGGCGCGTTTCTGCAGCTGCATTTTCTCGCGCACTTCGGCGGGCGTCATCAGGGTGGCGCCCATGTTGGTTATGATGGTCGCGGCTTTTTCTACCAGCTGCGCATTGGTGGCGAGTTCGCCCTTCTTCAGCCACAGGTTGTCCTCGAGGCCGACGCGCACATTGCCACCGGCCAGTACCGCAGCGGCGGTGAAGGGCATTTCATTGCGGCCGATGGAGAAGGCCGAAAAAGTCCAGTTGGCGGGAGTGTTGTTGACCATGGCCATGAAGGTGTTGAGGTCGTCGGGTGCGCCCCAGGGTATACCCATGCACATCTGTATCATCACCGGGTCTTCGATGATGCCTTCCTCGACCAGTTGTTTGGCAAACCAGAGATGACCGGTTTCAAAGACTTCGATTTCCGGGCGTACGCCCAGATCCGTCATCATTTGTCCCATTGCGCGCAGCATGCCCGGAGTGTTGGTCATCACGTAATCGGCTTCGGCGAAGTTCATTGTGCCGCAGTCCAGCGTGCAGATTTCCGGCCGCGAATCGGCGACGTGGGCGACGCGTTCTGTGGCACCGGCCATATCGGTGCTGGCCATGTTCAACGGCAGTGGATTCTCCGGGTCACCAAACACCAGATCGCCACCCATGCCGGCGGTGAAGTTGATCACCACATCGGTTGCGGAATCGCGAATGCGTTCGGCCACTTCGCGATAGAGTTCGACACGGCGACTGGGCGCTCCGGTTTCAGGGTCGCGCACATGGCAGTGCACTATCGCGGCACCGGCTTTGGCGGCGTCGATGGCGCTGGCGGCGATCTGCTCGGGTGAGCGCGGCACATGCGGTGAGCGATCCTGGGTGCCACCGGATCCGGTGACCGCGCAGGTGATGAAAGGATTTAAGTTCATGGCTAAGGGCATCTGGGTTCTCCGGCAAACAAGTCGGCAATCATGTCACGCCGATTTCATTAATGTTTGCTATTTAGCGCAATAAAATTGACAATTTGCGCAATGGATATTTTTGCTCCCAGCCCTGACAAACTGCGCGTGACACTACTGGTGCTGGAAGATTCATCGATGATGTCGCTGGCCTCGGCGCTGGACCCGATGCGCGCGGCGAACCGCATTTCCGGCCGCGAACTGTTTTCCTGGGAAATCGCCACGCTGAATGGAAAACCTGCCCGTCTCACCTGTGATATCTCGATTCCTCCCGATTGCCGTTTCGCCGCCGATTCCAGTGGCGACATATTGCTGATCATCGCCAGCTTCAACCAGCAGCGCCATGTCGGCCCG
>CAXBMV010000535.1:0-2943 GCA_963976575.1 uncultured Gammaproteobacteria bacterium
GCCCCCTACCTGGTCGACGCGCGGCGCTGCATCTCCTACCTGACCATCGAACACCGCTCGGAGATACCGGTCGAGTTTCGCAGCGCTATCGGCAACCGTATTTATGGTTGTGACGATTGCCAGTTGGTCTGCCCATGGAACCGCTTCGCCAAATACAGTCACGAAGCCGACTTTCAGCCTCGTCACGGCCTCGACTCGATTTCGCTGATGGATTGCTACGCCTGGAGCGAGGAAGACTTTAACAAGAAATTAGAAGGTTCTGCGATACGCCGCATCGGCCACCAGTGCTGGTTGCGCAATATCGTCATAGCGCTTGGAAATGCCGCTTACGACCCACATATAATAAGCCGCTTGCAGCAGGATCACGCCAAGCACAGCGGTTTTGTGCAACATCACATAGACTGGGCAATCGAACAACAACAGGGCAAGGCAATATGAAAGACTGGCAGGCATTCATCAGCGGGCAGGCACAGGATCTGGCGGAACAAAACTTTATCTGTGACGCAGACGAACTGGGTTTGATTCTGGTCGGCGGCGAAGATGCGCGCGAGTTTCTGCAAAACCAGCTAAGCAACGATATCGACCTGATCGATGAAAACAATTTCCAGATGAGTTCCTATTCCACTCCGAAAGGTCGCATGCTGGCTATTTTCAGGGTAATTCAGATTTCCAACGGCTATCTCCTGCTCACCCCGAAGTCGTTGGTGTTGCCGGTGATACAACGACTGCAAAGCTACGTGGTGCGCTCGCGTGTCACCCTGGCCGATGCCTGTGATTACTTTGCCCGCTTTGCCATTCAAACCGATAACAAGAAAATTTCAGCGCACTCATGGCTCGCCGATCACCCCGGAGGCTGTTTTCAGAACGACGTGGTAGTCACATTGCAATTGACGCCACTGGCCGGACAGGCGCGTTTCCTGCTGCTCTGTCTGGACCTGACCGAGGCACGCAGACTCTGGACGGAATTCGCCGAAATCCTGCAGGTGTCCGGGTATAGCGCCTGGCGCCTGGCTGAGATCAAGGCCGGTATTCCTGTCATTTATAGCCAGACTTCGGAGCAGTTCGTCCTGCAAATGTCGAACTTAAACCTGCTCGGCGGGGTTAGCTTCAAGAAGGGTTGCTTCCCCGGCCAGGAAATAGTCGCACGTATGCAATATCTTGGAACCCTGAAGCGGCGCATGTTTCTGGCAAAAATTGAAACCGACCAGTTGCCACAGCCCGGCGACGAGCTGGTGGCGCAGGGGAAGAATGAAATCGATGGCAGCGGCAAGGTTGTTGACGCCACATTTGACGGCAATGGTTATTGCTATCTGCTTTATATTGCCCAGATCGCCAAAGCCGAACAGGGGCAGCTTTACCTGTTCAAGCAGCCCGAACGAGACATTCAAAACCTGGAATTACCCTACCTGCCTGTATCCGCCTGACTACGCAGCTAAAGACTGGCGATAGCCTCCTCGATAGGCTGTAGCATGATCTCCAGTCTGGTGTAGTTAACCTGCACATGTCGTTGCTTGCCATTGTGCTCAACAACCAGGCTGGGGAAACTGTCCACGCCCATGGCTCGACAGCTGGCAATTTCGTCCAGCAGCAGACTATGAGTTGCCTCCGAGGCAAGACTGTCGGCAAAGCGACCTGCATCGAGGCCGATCTCGTCCGCGAGCTCGATCAGGGTTGAGTTATCAGACGGATTTCTCGCCTCGAGGTAATAGGCTTTTTGAATGCGCGCGGACATCAACGGATCGAACTCCTCGCCCTGTTGCCTGGCGGCAATCACCGCACGGTTTGAAGGATAAGTCGACCGGCGCGGGGCACAGTCGCTCCAGAAAGCATGATTGAAACGGGTGCCGGGTATGACCTCCGCTATATGCTGCCAGGTTTGCTGTAATCCTTTTTGCATTTCCAGCGGCATCGGCAGATCCGAATCGGGAGCGAGACCGCCCACCAGCCGACGAATCTGCATTTTATCGGCGACTGCCTCGAACAATTGTTGGCGCACAGGTTCGAAGCCCCAACACCAGCTGCACATGGGGTCGTGAATATAAATGAGACTGGTGTTGTTCATTATTTGTTTTCCGTCTTGCTCAGTAACTGTTGCATGATGCTATCACAGTCATCGATGCGTTTGATGCCGGCGACGCTCTTGCCTGCCTGCCAGTAATCCTTTTCGCCCTTTTCATCCAGCGACGAATGTTTTAGCTGCCATATCGACTTCAAACCAAAGTACATACGCATCCAGTGTTTGCTGCGATTGCCCGACAACATCCAGCGGGAAAACCAGCCCAGCTCGGTGCCACTGCGTTTGATGTAATCGGTATTAATAACGGATACAGGAATCCCGGTAACCTTCTCGGATAATACGATGTCAGATTCCTGCGCATCGATGATTGCCTGCTTGTAAACCGCCGAGGCGCGACATTCACTGCTGGCGATAAAGCGCGTGCCCAGCTGACAGGCCGCATAGCCGTAATCCAGCGCCTCCCAGAGCCCCTGTGAATCGCCAACCCCGCCGGCGCATACCAGCGACGCGTCCAGCGACTGCAGTTCGTCGTAGAGTGTTTGCATCGATTTTTCACCGGCGTGTCCTCCGGCGCGATTATTCACGCATATCAATCCATCGGCGCCGTTGTCGAGGCCGATTTTGGCCCATTTCAATTCGGTGACATCGTGGTAAACCAGACCTCCGGCGGCATGCACCCGTTTTGCTACCCAGTCAGGTTTCCCCAGTGAAGTAACAAAAAATCTGATGCCTTCCTCGAGTGCAATATCGATCCATTCGCTCATGCGCTGTTGATACTTCGTCGACGATTTTTCGATCAGTGCATTCATGCCTATGGGCTTGTCGGTGATATCGCGCATCAGACGGATTCCCTGCCTGAATTCGTGGCCGTGTACGTAGGTCAGCGAAATCGGCTGCATGATGCCGATACCGCCGGCCTTTGAAAC
>CAXBMV010000536.1:0-2939 GCA_963976575.1 uncultured Gammaproteobacteria bacterium
ATGGATTTTGCCAGTGGTATCAAATCGCTGATGCGCCAGGATCCGGACGTCATCCTGGTTGGCGAGATACGCGACGAAGAAACCGCGGAAATGGCGTTTCGGGCGGCCATGACAGGACATCAGGTTTACTCGACGCTGCACACCAATTCGGCCATAGGCGCGCTGCCACGCTTGCGCGACATCGGCATCATTCCTGAAATTATGGCGGGTAATATCATCGGTGTTATCGCCCAGCGTCTCATTCGCAAGCTGTGCAATTACTGCAAGACTGCCTATGCACCTGACGAGGCGGAATTGCGATTGCTGAGAAATGAAAGCGGCATAGTGCCGAAAAAGATTTTTAAGTCCAAGGGCTGCACCACCTGCGACAATACCGGCTACAAGGGGCGCCTGGCTTTGCTCGAAATCCTGAAGATGAATTCTGATCTGGATGACTTGCTGGCGCATGGCGCCACCACCAAGGAAATCAAGGCAGCGGCCTACAAGCAGGGGTTCTTCACGCTGGCGGATGACGGTGTGCGTCATATCATCGAAGGGCTTACTTCGATCAAGGAAGTCGCCCGCGTGGCCGACCTGACCGAGCGGATGGACTAGTGCCACTCTTTCAATACAAGGCGATAGACGCCACCGGCAAGTTTATTCAGGGTAGCCTGGACGCCGGAAATATCTCCGATCTCGAATTACGCCTTGAAAAAATGGATATGGACCTGGTCACCTTCAAACAGAAGGATCTGGGGTCGGACATATTTGGACGCAACAAGATCGGGCGCCGAGACCTGATCAATTTTTCTTTCTACCTGGAGCAGTTAACCCGCGCCGGTGTCCCCCTGCTGGAGGGGCTGGCCGACCTGCGTGACGGTGAGGAGAACCCCACTTTCCGCGATATAGTAACGGGCATTATCGAGGCCATCGAAGGCGGTAATTCTTTTTCTCAGGCGCTGGGCCTGTATCCGAAAATTTTTGACGAGGTATTCGTCAGCCTTATCCGGGTTGGTGAACGCAGTGGCAAGATGAGCGAGGTGCTGGTCGATATTACCGAGACGCTGAAGTGGCAGGACGAATTGCTTTCCAAGGCACGTAAGATCATGACTTATCCGGCGGTGATCGGTTCGCTGGTGTTTACCGTGGTTCTGTTCATGATGATTTTTGTGGTGCCTGACATCATGGATGCCATCGTCGGGCTGGGTGGCAAAATCCCGTTCGAAACTCGTCTGTTGATGGCGACTTCGGATTTTCTCGTTAACTACTGGTACGTGGTTATCGCGACGCCCTTCGTGATCATATTTGCACTGAAATATTTTTACAATACCAGCAGCAAGGCACGCTTCAAACTCGACGGAGTGCTGTTGAAGCTCTGGGTTATCGGGCCGGTAAATGAAAAGATCAAGATTTCCCGCTTTACCCGTTACTTTGCATTGATGTTCGCCTCCGGCATCACCGTGCTCGATGCAATAAACCTGAGCAAGGCCGTGGTCAGCAATGCCGTGCTTGAGGATGGTATCGAGCGTGCCTGGCAGCAGATTTCGGAAGGAAGCAGTATCAGCGAAAGTTTCAAGAATATCGGAATTTTCCCACCGCTTGTCGTGCGCATGTTGCGCGTCGGCGAATCCAGTGGGCAAATGGACAAGTCGTTGAATAATGTCAGTTACTTTTTTGACCGGGATATCAACGACAGCATCGAGAAAATGGAGCCTATGTTGCAAACTGGCTTGATGGCGACGATTGGCATTATCGTTCTGTGGCTGGCGCTATCCGTGCTCGGTCCGATTTACGACACCATCGCCACAATCGATTTTTAGCGATAAATTATGAAAAGAGTCCTTTACTTCACCGGTTACAGAATGGTCGCACAGGAATGGTCCGGCCATTCACTGGTGAGCAGCGTTTACTTCGAGCCAGACGAGCAGGGACTGGGTTTATTCAGCTCCTACCTGCGCTCGTTTAGAAACGAACCGGTGCGCCTGCTGGTCGATCTGATCGAGGAAGAGTTTCGCCAGATCCGTATTCCCCTGCTACGCGGCTCCGATCGCAAGGCTATCCTGAACCGCAACTACGCCAAGTACTTCAGAACCTCGGAATACAAGTTCGCGATTTCACAGTCGATAGAGAAAAAGACACGCAAGGAAGAAAAGCTGCTGCTGATTGGTCTGACCAACCAGTACCTGCTCGAACCCTGGCTGAAAATTATCGAAGAAACGCGCACGCCACTGTCCGGAATCATCAGCCTGCCGCTGTTATCCGAACATATGGTGCGCGGCATGAAATCGGAAAACCGTGCGGTTATTCTGGTAAGCCAGCAGGTGCCCAGTAATCTTCGTCAGTCGGTGTTTATCGATGGCAAGCTGATTCTCAGTCGCCTGGTTCCGATTGCCAGTTTCTACCAGGGCGATTACGCCACCGACGTGCTCCGCGATATCGAATCGACGCAGCGTTACCTGATCAGCCAACGCATCGTCGAGCGTTCGGAAATGGTGTCGGTGCATATAATCACCAACAAGCGACACTACGAGAAGTTGACCATACGCTGCGCCGAGGAAACTTATTTCGACTTCAAGATCCACGAAATCAATGAATTGCTGCAGCAGGAAAAGATAATCGTCCCCGACGAACAGGATTTCAGCTCCGGGCTTTATTGTTATTTTGCCAGCAAGAAACTGACCCTGAATCATTACGCGCAACCCCGCGAGCGCCGATATTTCCAGCATTACAAAACCGGGCTCGGTCTCAGGGCGCTGAGCATAGCCTTTATCGCGCTCGGCTTCGGACTGGCCGCATCGAGTCTGGTCAAGGGGATTCTTTACGACAGCACTGTATCTGAAGCCTTGCTGGTCGAGCAGAAATACAAAGCCAAGTTCAACCAACTCAGCGAAACCCGTATCGACTCGACGACTTCGACCGCCAGCATGCAACATATAGTTCAGACGGTTCAAGCCATTGAA
>CAXBMV010000537.1:0-2930 GCA_963976575.1 uncultured Gammaproteobacteria bacterium
CCTTCCTGATGAATGGTCAGACACCGGCCGACAACTGGACGGGTTTATTTGCCAAAGGCGAGCGTGTACTGCTGCGCATCATCAATGCCTCGGCGATGACGCTGTTCGATGTGCGCATTCCCGGTTTGAAAATGACCGTGGTCGCGGCTGACGGGCAATATGTCGAATCGGTCAGCGTCGACGAGTTTCGTATCGGCGTCGCGGAAACCTACGATGTGCTGGTGGAGCCGGAAGGTGACACGGCCTATTCGTTGTTTGCCCAGGCGATCGACAGGTCCGGCTACGCCGTCGGTCGATTGACCCCGGATGAATCGCTACAGGCGGAGCTGCCGCAGATGGACTATGCGCCAGTACTCGGACATAACGAGATGGGCATGGGTGGCATGGATCACAGCAAGATGGACATGAGCAATATGGACATGTCGGCCATGGCGGCGATGATGAAGGGTCCCGAGCATGCCGATACAGAATATGGCAGCCATGTCGATATGCGCGCAGAAAGTCCGCAGTACGCGCTGGATGATCCGGGCATAGGGCTGCGCGATAACGGCAGGACGGTGTTGAGTTACGCGATGCTGCGTAACCTCAGTCCGTCACCCGACCCGCGCGAACCCGAACGTGAAATCGAGTTGCATCTGAATGGAAATATGCGCCGCTATATGTGGTCTATCAATGGCGTCAAGTTTGCCGATGCCGAACCCCTGATGATGAAGTTCGGTGAGCGCGTTCGCATCACCCTGGTGAACGACACCATGATGAGCCACCCGATGCATTTACACGGTGTCTGGAGCGATCTGGAAAGCGGTGACGATGCTTATCTTCCGCGCAAGCATACGGTGATCGTGCAGCCGGGTTCGAAGGTCAGTTATCGCGTCACCGCCGATGCGCTGGGTGGATGGGCTTATCACTGCCACCTGCAATACCACATGCCTGCGATGTTTCGCAAGGTGGTGATCGCATGAAGACATCGATGAAAACACCAGCCCTGCTGGCGGTGATCTTGCTCAGCCCCGCGAGCGCTTTCGCCATGGTCGAGGACGATCCGGTTTTGACTATGCTGAAAGTCGATCAGCTGGAGCTGCGCGATGCCGACGAAGGCGACGTCACCGCCTGGGAAGGCCATTTGTGGATCGGCAAGGATTTGAACAAGCTGTGGATCAAGAGCGAAGGCGAGCGTAGCAGCGAAGGTACAGAGTCGTCCGAGATCCAGTTGCTGTATAGCCGTGCGGTTGATTCCAACTGGGATTTACAGCTGGGTTTGCGCCACGATGCCCGGCCGACCCCCAATCGTGACTGGCTGGCGATTGGTTTTAACGGACTGGCGCCATACTTTTTCGATGTCGATAGCGCGTTATTTATCGAGCGCGAAGGGCAGGTCAATCTGCGTTTTGCGACCGAGTACGAAATCATGCTGACGCAAAAGTGGGTTATTTCGCCGGAGCTGGAAATCAACTGGTATAGCGAAGACGATCTGGCGCTGGGTATTGGCGCCGGATTCTCGGACCTCGAAGGGGGTATTCGTTTGCGCTATGAAATCAGTCGTGATCTGGCGCCGTATATCGGTATCAATTTTGAAAAGCTACTCGGTGACACAGCCGATATCGCCGAAGCAGCATCTTTGGAAACATCAGAATCTCAGCTGGTCGTGGGCGTCAGCTTCTGGTTTTAGATCATGTCCACAAACCAACCTTTTAATATTTAATACACAGGAATTGAAACATATGAAGTTTGTAACTAAAGCAATAATTTTGGGTCTATTTTCATCTTCGCTTATGGCGGGCGGCACTACTAGTCATAGCCATGAAGCAACCATCTCCAGCGTCGGTGCACCCGGCAAAGGCATGCCCGATCGCCAGGTTTCGGTTTCGATGCAGGACAGCATGCGCTATGTTTTCGAGCCCGGCCTGGAGTTCATCAAGCAAGGAGAAACCATAGAGTTTCTCATCGTCAACGATGGCAAAATCAAGCACGAATTTTCTATCGGAAACGCTGAAGAGCAGAAGAAACACGCCAAAATGATGCAGATGATGCCGGATATGGATCACAAGGATCCGAATGCCGTATCGCTGCAACCCGGTGAAAGCGCAAGCCTGTCGTGGAAATTCATGGGCAAGGAAACAGTCGTATTTGCCTGCAATATCCCGGGGCATTTCGAGGCAGGGATGAAGCGTGTGCTGGCGATAGGCAGCGAGCATGATAACGGGTTGGCAATGAATTAATCATCGCCCGATGCCCGGGATACACCCGGGCATCGTTTATTGCGCATCGAAATCGGACAAATGGAATCATGTTTCTGAATTTTAAATCTGGCAATGAATTCGCTCCTGTAGTGGAGAAAGCCGCGGTTCCCTGGAACGGAGAGCTCGCGGTCATTCTGCACGCCGATATTGCCGATTCAACCGCATTGTTGCAGCACGACGAAGCCATTGCCCACGAACAAATGGGTCAAAGTTTTCGTCGTTTCGAAAAAATCATCGGCAAATATTCGGGCAGAATATGCGAATTGCGCGGCGATGCCTTGTTGGCCAGTTTTAAACGAACCTCGGATGCGCTCAGCGCAGCACTGGCATTCCAGCAGGCGCAGGCGGATCAGTTTGCAGGCAAGGACGCTAGCCCTGGCTTGCTGTTTCGCATCGGTATCTCGCTCGGCGAAGTTATTTTCGAAGAGCATCTGGTTACAGGTGTGGGCGTGGTGTTGGCGCAACGTGCCGAACAACTGGCGCAGCCCGGCGGCGTCTGTATTACTACTGCCATTCACGAGGCGCTACCGCGCAGTCTGCCTTTTGCATTCGAGTCCCTTGGTGATTGTAGCCTGAAAGGCTTCAGTGAGCCGGTGCGGTTATATCGTGCCACACTGAAACCAGGACACAAGCTGACCGAACCAGCGCGAAAACGGGTAATCCCGAGATTTTCCAGCCCACGTAGTATCA
>CAXBMV010000538.1:0-2929 GCA_963976575.1 uncultured Gammaproteobacteria bacterium
CCCCCGAGGCACGCTTGCGCAGCAAGGCCAGACCGGCACGCGAAACCGGGTCACGGCCGAGAAATTCACTGATGAAATAGCCGGCATCGAGCAGTTTGTTCATGTCCACGCCGCTTTCTATGCCCATGCCATCGAGCAGATAAACCACGTCTTCGGTGGCGACATTACCGGTCGCGCCCTTTGCATAGGGGCAGCCGCCGAGCCCGGCGATGGACGAGTCGAAAACACTGACACCACATTGCAGCGCAGCGTGGATATTGGCCAGCGCCTGCCCATAGGTATCGTGAAAATGCGCGGCCAACCGCGCTACCTCGACACGCCCGGCGACAGTTTCGATGAGCTGTCGTGCCTTGCCAGCCGTGCCTACGCCGATGGTGTCGCCGAGAGACACTTCATAGCAACCCAGCTCGATCATGCGCTGGCTCAGTTCCGCGACTACCTCCATGGACACTTCACCCTCGTAGGGGCAGCCGAGCACGCAGGAGACATAACCGCGTACCTTCAGCTTTTGCGCGAGGGCTTTTTCTATGACTTCCTCGAAGCGCTCGATACTCTCGGCGATCGAGCAGTTGGTATTCTTTTGCGAAAAGGTTTCCGAAGCGGCCGAGAATAAGGCAATTTCTTCAACGCCAGCCTGCAGTGCCAGTTCCAGACCTTTCAGGTTTGGTACCAGCATCGGGTAGGAAAGCCCCGGGCGCTTATTGATCTGGCTGAACAGTTCACCACTGTCGGCCATTTGCGGCACCCATTTAGGCGACACAAAGGCACCGCACTCGATCACGCCAAGACCGGCATCAGCAAGCATATCGATGAGTTGCAGTTTGATCGAGGTAGGCACATTCACCGACTCGTTCTGCAGGCCATCGCGTGGACCGACTTCGACAATTTTTACGCTGGCAGGTAGATTCATGTGTGTTACTCCAGAAGGATCAGAACCTGGCCTTCTTCGACCTGGTCCCCGGGACCGAAAGCGATCTGGCTCACCTTCGCTTCGACGCTGGCGACTATGGCGTGCTCCATTTTCATCGCTTCCAGCACCATCAGGGTTTGACCCGGCTGCACAGTATCACCCACCGCCACCGACAGCGCAATAATGCTGCCCGGCATGGGTGCCAGCAATCGTCCAGCACCAGCGGCGGCGCTCTCGCCCGAAGCGTCGTTGACCGGCAGGTTAAACAGCCATTCGTCAGCGAAACAATTGATGGCCAGAGAATTCTTTGCGGACAGCACCGAGACACGCAGCCGTTCACCGTCGAGTTGCAACTCCAGCTGACGATGATCAAGCCACTTGCCCTGAAGCAGGCTCGATTTCCCATCGAGTTCGAGCTTCCAAACCGGCCTCGTCCCGGTCACGACTACTTCGACAGGCTCACCTTCGGCCAGCAAACGTATTGTTTGCCGCGCCTCGCCGTTCATACGCCAGGCCTGCTTTTGCGACCAGGGGGAGTCGGGGTGGTCGTCTGCAGTTTGCCGACCCGGCATGCCAGGAATCAACGCGGCGGCGGCCAGCAGCAGTCCACGGCGGCGCAATCCTTCATCCACGTCAAACAAGGCCTCACGATGCTGCTCGATAAAGCCGGTATCGAGACGCGCCTCTGCATAAGCCGGCAACGCCAGCAGGCGCAAAAGAAAGCCGACATTGGTTTGCAGGCCGAGCACTTCGAACTCGCGCAATGCCTGCTGCAGGCGATGCGTCCACTCGAGGGCATGAAATCGCGCTGCGGCGTTTCCGCGTAAATGCGCGCCTCCAGCGCATGTCCGTCGATCTTCAACTGCGCCTGGGTCAGTGGCAGCGGCAAACCCGCGGCGACGCGAAACTGCCATTCCACCAGATCCTGGCCGCTGATCATTTCGCTGACCGGGTGTTCGACCTGCAGCCGCGTATTCATTTCCATGAAGTAGAATTCGCCATCTTCATCCAGTAGGAATTCGACCGTGCCGGCACCGCGGTAGCCTATCGCCAGCGCCGCATCGATGGCGGCCTGTCCCATGCGTTCGCGTAATTCTGCGTCGACACCGGGTGCGGGTGCCTCTTCGAGTATTTTCTGATGGCGCCGCTGGATCGAGCAATCGCGCTCGAACAGGTGGATGCAATGCCCTTCGTTGTCAGCAAATACTTGCATCTCGACGTGACGCGGTGCCAACAGCAGGCGCTCTATCAGCATGCTGTCGTCGCCGAAGGCGGCCAGGGACTCGCGCCGAGTGGATTCCAACGCCGCGGTAAACTCCCCAGCCGTATGCACCGCGCGCATACCCTTGCCACCGCCACCGGCACTGGCCTTGAGCAACTGCGGGTAGCCGACTTCGGCGGATGCGGCGGCAAGCGCGGCGTCGCTTTGATCCTTGCCGTGATAACCCGGCACCATGGGCACCTGTGCTTTTTGCATCAAGGCCTTGGCGTTACTCTTCGATCCCATCGCCTCGATGGCGCTAACCGGCGGGCCGATAAAGACAAGACCAGCCTGCTCGCAGTCGCGCGCAAAGGCTGCGTTTTCTGATAGAAAACCATAACCCGGGTGTATCGCCTCGGCACCACAGGCCAGCGCTACCTCGATAATCCTGTCGCCGCGTAGATAGCTTTCGCTGGCGGATGCGCCACCGATACGAAAGGCCTGGTCGCAGGCTTGCACATGCAAGGCATCGCGGTCCGCGTCCGAGTAGACCGCGACGCTGCGAATGCCCATGCGCCTCGCCGTGCGCGCCACACGTATCGCGATTTCACCCCGGTTGGCAATGAGTATTTTAGAGAACATCAGCGTCTGCTTATGCGTATGAATTTGAATGCTGGCAAATTTGCACTGCCGCGCTGTTTGTTTATATGAAGTTTGTTTTTCATGCCCGCGTTACATCCTGAAGATGCCGAACTCGGTTTTCTCTATGGGCGCATTCAACGCCGCCGACAGACCCAGCCCCAGCACCAGGCGCGAAT